>JAZQBF010000043.1:0-3021 GCA_045545615.1 Faecousia sp. | reverse complement strand
CCGTCATAAATTATGATTCGGTAATTATGCAAATTAGACGATCAGAGTTACGTTGATTTTGTTCAAATGTAAGGAGTTTACGATCGTTTTGATTTGCAAGAGTACTTTCTGTTTTCTACATAAACATCCAAATATTATCTTGTCTTTAATTTGGCTTTTGGGTTTGTTTGTGGGTTCTTTATTAGTGGTAGCATGTGATTTCTCTGGATATTTTTTGCTGCCGGATAGGGAATATAGGGCAAATTTCGTAGTTCGTTTCTTTTTGATGTTTATGCCTTTTATAGCAAGTTTTTTGTTTTTTCGCATTGCATCAAATGTCCCTATATATATACTGGCATTTTTGAAGGCGTGCATCTTTATGTTTTGCACGAGTTATGTATTATATGCTCTACCGGAAAACAGTTGGTTATTGAAATCATTTATTTTCTTTCTCGATTCCGTTTTGGTTGTATGCTTGATATGGCTATGGATCAGAATGGTATCACGGCAGTTAGAATTAAAAGATTTTGCTATTGTCTTATCAATCGCTGTTTTGGCTTTTGTTGTTGATAATTGCTTTGTATCACCGTATTTTACATCATTGTTTAATTAATCGTTCAGGAAAGGTTCGTTTCGTTCATGTTGAATTTAGTTCAGGCTTATGAAAATTACCTGTCTAAGGTAAAACATGCATCCGAAAACACAATTGCCTCTTATATGAGAGACATTCGGCAATTTGCTTCTTGGCTTACCAATGTGGCAAAGGTTGATATTTTGGATGCAGAACAACTGAATATTTCTGCATACATGGAACACCTGAAGACTGACGGTCGTTCCGGAGCAACGATTTCCAGAAATCTTGCCAGTTTGAAAAACTTTTATGCTTATGTAGTTTCTTCCGGATTCCTGGAAAACACCCCGGTTACAGAAATCAAGATCGACAGGGGAGAGAAAAAGCAACCGCAAATTCTGACCAGCCGTGAAATTGAATTGCTTCTTGCGCAACCTGCTTGCGTTGATGCAAAGGGTTACAGGGATAAGGCAATGCTGGAACTGATGTATGCTACCGGCATTCGTGTTACCGAATTGATCGAATTGGACATCGATGATGTTAATTTAGATGTTGGCGTGATCAAATGCGGCAGTTCTAAAAAGACGAGAACCATTCCGCTGTATCCTGCTGCACTGCGCGCTTTAACCGCATATTTGCGAGATGTGCGTGATTCTATGATCATTTCTCCGGACGAGCAGGCTTTGTTTGTAAACATCTCCGGCGTGCGTATGAGCCGCCAGGGTTTCTGGAAGATCATTAAGCATTATCAGCAGACGGCGAATATCGAAAAAGAAATCACACCCCATACATTGCGTCACAGTTTTGCAGTGCACCTGCTGGAAAACGGCGCAGATATCAGTTCTCTGCAAGAATTGATGGGACATAGCGACGTTTCTTCCACACAGATGTATACCCACATGATTAATCAAAAATTGAAGTCTGTGTATGAAAAATGTCATCCTAAAGCATAAAAAGACTATCGATCCAAGTTGAATCGATAGTCTTTTTTGTATGTATCAATGTTCGAAACCAGTCATTGCTGCCAGTACATCAACTTCAATTTGCTGGATACTCTTGGTCATTTTCAGACCTTCTTGAATATCCACATCTGTAAAGCGGCCGTTATTGGTACAAATGACTCGGTTTGTTTTGCCCGACAGGAGCAATTCCACTGCCATGTAACCCATTTTTGTTGCATTTACACGGTCTCTACCGGTAGGACAACCACCCCGCTGAATATGACCCAGAACGGTCACACGGGGATCCAGGTCAATGGTTTCCTTGATCTGCGCAGCAATTTGTGCTGCAGAGCCGGCGCCTTCGGCAACTACGATCATATAATGGGTGAACCCGTTAAGGCGAGCACGTCGGATCTTTTCGATAACATCCTGCTCAAAATCAATGGTTTTTTCGGGGACTAGAATAGCCGTTGCGCCAACTGCAAGACCTACATACATAGCAAGGAACCCGGCATTTCTGCCCATAACCTCCACAACGGAACAGCGCTCATGGGATTGCATAGTGTCACGGAGTTTATCGATGCATTCAATCGCAGTATTTGCCGCGGTGTCAAAGCCAATGGAATAGTTTGTACAGCAAATATCATTATCAATGGTTGCCGGAATACAAATCACATTCAAACCGTGCTTGGATAGGGCAGAGGCACCACGGAAAGTGCCATCACCACCGATTGCGACTATGCCGTCCAAACCAAGGAATCTGCAGGTAGATGCGGCTTTCTTTTGTCCTTCTTCAGTCATAAATTCCTTGCTCCGGGCTGTATAAAGGACAGTACCGCCACGGTTGATGATGTGGCCAATGCTTTTTTCGGTCATTTGAATAATGTCGCCTGTGATCAAACCATTATATCCGCGGCGAATGCCGTAACATTCAATACCATGAAACAATGCGGTACGGACAACCGCACGGACGCAGGCGTTCATACCGGGCGCATCGCCACCGCTTGTTAAAACGCCAATTCTTTTAACGCTCATAATGCTAACCTCCGAGGAATATCTGTCTTTTTTGATTTTAACTGATAATTGTGAAAATGTAAAGATTAAATTTTAAATTGTAACATAATAATGATAGCAGGGTGGATGTTGCAAGTGAGTCATTGACAATTAATATAAATATTGGTTTATAAATGAGGATCTGAGCAATAAGAAAATTAAAGCAATTCATTAATGAACGAATCAGAAGCAGAAATAAGGATCGATGCAATCGTCGGTTTCATACATTGATAACCATTGTATAAAGGTATATTTTTAGTAATTAATTAAGATAATGACTTACAATTGCCACAATAGTTACGCAGGAGAGAGCAAGCATCGCATACCTGTCATAAATTAAGATTCGAATCATTAAACAAAGCCAACGCAACAAAATGACATAGGTTTTGTTGCGTTGCGGCGTGGAATCCGGGCGGCTGGGCCCGGTTTGGCTGCCGAAATGTTCGGAACAAAGCCGGGTCGATGGGCCCGGCTTTT
>JAZQBF010000042.1:0-4220 GCA_045545615.1 Faecousia sp. | reverse complement strand
GCTACGATCCGACTCCGATGACATCATTGAATTGGCAAAGGCAGCCGATGCCGCCTCTGCAAAATATGATGTGGACATCATTTTCACCTGTCCTGTAGTGGATATTCGCCGGGTTGCGCAAGAGACCAGCCGCATCCACGTTTTCGCACCCCACATGGACCCCATCTACCCCGGCAGAGGTCTGGCAGATACCCTGCCCGAATCCCTGGTCGCCGCCGGCGCAGAAGGCGTTATGCTGAACCATGTGGAAAAGCCCCTTACCTTTGAGGTATTGGCTGAAACCATCAAACGGGCAGACGAAGTTGGTCTTACCACCATCGTTTGCGCCGATTCCATGGCAGATGCCAGCAAGATCGCCGGTCTGCATCCTGACATCATCGTTGCTGAGCCTTCTGAATTGATCGGTACTGGCGTCAGCGTCGGTCCTGAATATGTAGAAGCCGCTATGAAGTCCGTTAAGAATGTGGATGAAAACATTCTTGTTTTGACCGCCGCAGGCATTGCCAACGGTCAGGATGTTTACAACACCATCATTGCCGGTGCGGATGCTACCGGTTCTTCCTCCGGTGTTGCCAAGGCTGCCGATCGTCCCGCTATGGTAGACGAGATGATCGCCGCCGTCCGCAAGGCTTGGGATGAGCGTCACGGAGCGTAGTCATATGAACTGTTTGGGAATTGATTTTGGTACAACCTCTGTAAAGGCTGTGCTGTTTGACGATAAACTGAATCAGATCGCCGAGCATAATGAGAGTTATTCTCTGAACACAAGCGGTGACCGGGTGGAACTGCCTCCGGAAACCTATCGTCAACTTTTGCAAAACGCCATTGCGGCAGCGAAAGCCGCTGATCGGGTGGATTGTCTTGCCATTGATACCCAATGTGAGACGCTCATCTTAACCGACGAAAAAGGCGTGCCGGTGCGGGACGCAATCGTTTGGCTGGACAACCGGGCAACCGAAGAAGCAAAACTGATCGAAGATCATTTTGGAAGACAAAAGGTTTATGAGGTTACCGGTCAGCCGGAAGTCACCGCCACTTGGCCTGCCTGCAAATTGCTGTGGGTCAAGCGCAACGAGCCGGAAGTATGGGCGAATACGAAAAAAGTTTTCCTGCTGGAAGACTATTTGCTGTATACCCTAACCGGGGAATTTGTCACTGAAAAAACCTTACAATCCTCTACCATCTACTTTGATATTCGCAATGGCGGCTGGTGGCAGGAAATGCTGGACTACATTGGCGTTTCCGATACGATGCTCCCCAAACTGATGGGTAGTGGTGAATATGTGGACGAGTATGACGGCATTAAGATCGTGACCTCCGCTATGGATCAGGTAGCCGGCGCCATTGGCGCAGGTGTTGTGGAGCAAGGCATTATCAGTGAGATGACCGGCACTACAATGGCGATCTATGTTCCTACGGATCATATTCCCGCTTATGATCCCGATAGTTTTGTTCCTTGTCACTATAGTTTTGACGACAGTTACTGTCTGCTGTCCTGGAGTCCCACTGCCGGTATGGCGCTAAAATGGTTCCGTGATACATTCCTCAAGGAAAAATCCTTTGACGAGTTGAATCTTCTTGCCGCCGCTGTACCCATTGGCTGTGACGGTGTCACCTTCCTTCCCTATTTGTGCGGCTCGACTATGCCGAAATACAACCCCGATGCCCGTGGCAGTTTTACGGGATTGACGCCGGAGCATACTGTGGGTCACTTTGTCCGCAGTATTATGGAGTCTGTGGCCTGTATTTTGAAAAACAACTTGGATCATCTTGGTGTTCCGGTTGAGCAGATCCGCATTATGGGCGGCGGTGCCAAAAGTCCGCTTTGGAGTCAAATGAAAGCCGACATTACCGGCAAGAAACTCCAAACCTTAAAGAACAAAGAAACAGCCTGCCTCGGCGCTGCGATTTTAGCCGGCGTAGGCGCAGGTGTATTCCCCTCCGTAAAAGATGCCTGCAAGTGTATCAGTATCGACAAAGAATACACACCTTCCGGAGATGACTATACCGGTGTTTATAGCACATTCCGGAAATACGATAACATTTTGAATGTAAGAGAGGAAAAGTAATATGATAAAAGCCGCATTTGTTGGCTTTGGCGAGGTCAACACCCCAATCGATATTATTATCAACAAATGCAAGACCGCAGAAGAAAACTTAAAAAAAGAGGGTCTTGAACTGATCAGCGTCTATCCCGTTACCGATGATTACGAAGAAAAGGACATCAAAAAGGCCGTTTCTGCGTTGGAAAACAAGGATTTCGATGTACTTATCTGTTGTGTCGCCGGTTGGATCCCTACCCACGCAGTTGTAAAAGTAACAGAACATTTCCGCAACAAACCTATGGTTCTGTGGGGACTTTGCGGATGGATGGAAGGTGACCGGCTTGTGACCACTGCCGACCAGGCAGGTACTACCGCACTTCGTAAAACATTCCAGGATCTGGGCTATACATTCAAGTATGTATACGACATCATCGGTCTGCCCTCCAAAACCAAAACGGTTTACAACTGGGCGGTTGCCGCTGCGGCTGCAGCAAAACTGCGCCACGCCCGCGGCGGTATGGCAGGCTACCGGGATATGAACCTCTACGGCACACTCTATGACGGTGGCAGTTTGAAGCGGCAAATCGGTCCGGAAATCGAAACCTTTGAAATGCTGGAAATTGAGCAGCGGTATCAAAAGATCACCGATGATGAAAAGCAGGCTGTGATCGACAACTGTATGGCAAAATGGAACTTCTTAAAGCCTGCCAATCCGGACAGTATGAAAAAGGCCGCCGGTTATTACCTGGCTGTTAAGTCCATTTGCGATGAACGCGGCTATGATGCCATTTCTCTGAAAGATGTGGACGGTATGAAGAAACTCCTGGGCTTCCCCCCTGCCCCCATCTTTATGCTCCTTTCTGACGAAGCAAAACTTTGCACCATCCCCGAAAACGACTCTCTCGGTAACATCACACAGTTGATGGTGAAATATCTGACCGGACAGTGCGCTGTTTACCTGGAGTTCTATGAATTCTTCACAGACCGGGTACTTGCCGGTGTTCCCGACTATGTACCTGCAGAGGTTGTGGACGGTCAAGTCACAGTTATGCCTGCGGCATTTGGTGAACTGTCTGAGGGCATTTTAAATGTCAGCAAGGTCAAAACCGGCAAAGTTACTCTCTGCCGACTGACATATGAAAACGGCAAATATTTAATGCATATGGTCACCGGCGAAGGTATCACACCCCGAAAATGGGAAGAAGCCGGCTGGACACAGCCTGCGCCCCAGTTGCCGGGTCTGGAGATCTTAATGGACGATGTGGAAGATTTCGCCCAAAAGGTTATGTGCCAGCACTACATCGTTTCCTACGGCGACAACACCGAAGTTATTGGAAATCTGTGTAAGATGCTGAACATCGAAATTATCTAACGAAAAAATGGCAGGATCAAATGATCCTGCCATTTTTAATTTTCTAAATATATAATTTACCAGCCAGCATCTTCGGATTCCGCTTTGCTGCGGCGGTGAAGCAGTTCTGTTACCGCTTCTTTTGCAGATGCGCCTTCATACAAAACGCTGTATGCCGCGTGGGTGATGGGCATATCTACGCCCAATTCCTTTGCCAGTTCCCAAGCGGACTCTGCGGCATAGTAGCCTTCCACCACAGCCCCCACTTCATTCATTGCCTCTTGGGCTGTTTTGCCCTGACCGATGAGAATGCCTGCTCTGCGGTTTCTGGAGTGCATAGAGGTACAAGTGACGATCAGATCGCCGACACCAGCCAACCCGGCGAAGGTGTCCTTATTTGCGCCCAGTGCAACACCTAAGCGGGCGATTTCTGTAAGGCCTCTGGTCATCAACATCGCTTTTGTATTATCGCCGTAGCCCAGACCATCGGTGACACCGGCACAAAGCGCAATAACATTTTTCAGCGCCGCGCCCAATTCTGCGCCTGCAGCATCGGGACTGGTATAGATCCGAAAAGTCTCCGACGAGAAAGCATGCTGCACAAATTCCGCTTTTTCCCGGTCCTTACAAGCAGCCAAACAGCCGGTAGGCAAGTTTCTGCCAACCTCTTCTGCATGGCTGGGCCCGGTGAGAACCACGACAGTTTTGCCGGTTACTTCTTCCACCACCTGGCTCATACGCAGGTGTGTGCCCCGCTCAATGCCCTTGGCAACCGATACCACAACAGCATCTTCGTTAATATAAGGCGCAACACCCTCACAAAC
>JAZQBF010000041.1:0-7380 GCA_045545615.1 Faecousia sp. | reverse complement strand
ACCTACGCCAGCCAAATGACTTTAGGCGATCTGTCTGTGGACAACGCAGACAACCGGGATCTTTTTGAGGGTCTGTATACAGACGGCACACTCAACTGGGTCTATGAAGGCAAGCACTTAGGTACTATCAAAAAAGACGGTACCGGCGATGTTGCCCCGGATTTTGTCAAAAATATGTACACTGTCGAGGGCATCCAGGCAAACAAATCTACCGGCTACAACTGGTGGTATGCCATCCGGATCAAGTCTCCCGGCGCAGGCAAGTATGATGTAACTGTGAATACATATCTCGCCGCCGCAACACCCAGCGACAAGCACTCCATCTGGACAGAGGCTTATCTGTTTGACGCCGCTGGGGTAGATGCAGGTACTGCCACCATCGCCGGCTCTCTGACCGAGGCAAACAAACTGTCAAACGGTTTCTGCCCCACCAGCGCGCAACCGGATGCCAATTTAGGCAGTTACACCTTCTCCGCAGGCAAGGAGTATATTCTGGTGCTGCGTCAGACCGGCGCTACTTATGACGCCGCCAACGGTGACGGTCTGCGTACATCCAATTTGTATATGCGGGGCATCACTATGACCCAGAAGATGTCTGCCACCGGCGAGCCTGTAAAATACGGCTTCGACCTGCCCACCCGTTTCCCGGAGCAGATCACCGCTACCGAGATTCCTGCGCAGAAGGCTGCTATCGACGCCTTGTATGCAAACGGTGACATCAACTGGTCTTATCTGACCTACAAACCTGCCACCCAAAAGGCAGACGGCACCGGTGACACTTTGGACATGCGTTACAACCGCTTCACCACCAGCACCGTGTATTCCGGCGGCAGCGGTATTTATGTCAAGACCAACAACGGCTATAACTGGTGGTACGCGCTGAAACTGAAATCCCCCGGCGAAGGCACTTTTAATGTGACCCTCAACAACGCGGTTTGCCCCGAAGCAACTGCCAAGGCAGGCGTTTGGATGGAAGCCTATATGCTGAACGCCTCTGTGATCGCAAGTGCTGCCGATGATGCGGCTGTAAAGGCTGCCATTGATGCTGCGATCAACGCTGCAGATGCTTCTGCTGTCAAATTGCAGGATATGCAGCCCACTACCACCGCGCTGGATTCCAACCTGGGCGCATTCAACTTTGCCGCAAACACCGAGTATATTCTGGTCCTGCGGCAGAACAGCCGTACTTACAATGCTGCCAAGGCTGCCCTGGGTAACAACAACTTCACTGTTCACTTCCACGCCTCCGGCATTACTATGACGGAAATGGAAGAGATCCCCGAACCTTCCACCACTATGGGCGAAACAACTACCGCGCCCCAGGAGACCACCGTTCCCCAGGAGACCACCGCACCTGATGTGACCAACGAACCCATTGCAGGCTACGATTTGGACCTGCTCAGTTACTATACCGGTCTTACTTCCAGTCTGGACAATGCTGCAAACCTGCAGTATATGGAAGCCCTTTACAACGCCGACAAGATCGACTGGCGTTTCGAGGCCAAGAAGAACGGCGTTGAAAAGATGGATGGCTCCGGTAACGAAGTCAATTCCTTCACAAAGAATGACTTTGTGAAAACCAGAGGTTTGCAGGTCAACGCAACCTACGGTTTCTACTGGTACTATGCCCTCCGGGTCAAGGCACCCGGCACCGGCACCTATGACCTGACGGTCAACACTATGTCTGTCGCCTCCGGCGAACTTCTGAAGCACTCCATCTGGACTGAGACCTATTTCTTCGATGCATCCTTGCTCACCGGCGGAACTAAGATCGACGATCTGCTCACCGACGGAAACAAACTGAAGCGGTTTGCGCCTACTGCAGATGCCCCCGATGCTTATGTGGGCAATGTGGCAACCGAGGCAGGCAAGGATTACATTCTGGTCTTCCGTATGACCAAGGAGACCTATCAGGCTGCCAACGCAGACGGCCTGCGCACCTCCAATCTGTATTTGAAGAGCCTGACCTTCACCGAGGCTGCGCCTCCGGAAGTTCCCAAGACCGGTTACGATTTCGACCTGCTGACCAACTACCCCGATGACTTCAACTCCGGCAACTTCTCTGTAAGTGACCAGAAAGAAAAGATCGCCAAGTTCTATGAAAATGGCTACATTTCCTGGCGCTTTGAAGGTCTGCAAAACGGTACTATCAAAGCAGATGGCACCGGTGGCGAAGGCGAATCCTTCACCAAAAATATGCTGGTAAAAGGCAGCGGCCTGCAGATGAATATCGGCGTTGGCTATAACTGGTGGTACGCCATCCGGGTAAAATCCCCCGGCACCGGCACTTATGACCTGACAGTAAACACCTTCACCGGCTTTAAGGGCGATGAAGAAAGACACTCCATTTGGACCGAGACCTATTTCTTTGATGCTGCGTTGCTTACCGGCGGCAAGACCATTAACGATATGCTGGTCAGAGACAACCGGATCTCCCGCTTTACCCCCACGGTAGAAAATCCCGATGCCTATGTTGGCAACGTGACTACCCAGGCAGGTAAAGACTATATCCTGGTTCTGCGTATGACCGAGGATACTTACAAATCTGCCAACGCAGACAAGCGTCGCTCCGGCTGCGTGTTCCTGGAAAGTTTGACCTTTACTGCTGCCGAGCCCCCGGAGCATACCAAGGCAGGCTACAACTTTGACCTGCTCACTGTCTTCCCCGACGACTTTACCGGCGGCAAACAATCCGTTACCGATCAGCAAGCGCTCATCAAAGAGTTCTATACCAAAGGCTACACCGATTGGTGCTACAACGGATTCGGCGCAATTGACGGCGGCAAGGGTACGCTTAGCCAAAACGCATTTATGAAAGGCAGCGGTCTGCAGATCTATACCACCGGTTTGGAATGGTATTACACCATTCGTTTCCGCAGCCCCGGCAACGGTCCGCACAAGGTAGAACTGGACACTTACCTGGCTCTCAACACAAAAACGAACCAGTATAAACACTCTATCTGGACAAATGTCTACATTATGGATGCGTCTTTGTTGGATAACGGCAAGTCCACCATTGAAGACTTTATGCTGAAGAAAAATCTTCTTGGCACTTTTGAGCCCACTGTGGATGATCCCACAGCAGAACTTGGCTACTACACCTTCGAGGAAGGCAAAGAATATATCCTGATCCTGCGCCAGACCAAGAAGACCTATAACGCCAGCAAGGAAGACGGACTGGGTACTTTGAATATGTACCTGAAAGGTCTGAACTTCACTTACACCGCAAACCCGCCCAAGAAGTATGTGGACACCTCCAAGGTGGTCTACGACTTTGACCTGCGGGACCCCAAAGAAGGCATTTACACCGGCAACCCCATGATCAACGATAAGTACAATGATATCAGCCGTCTGTACTATCTGGAAGAACTGAACTGGCGTCTGCAGGAGCCGGTTCGGGACAATGGTTGGAAATTCTCCGGCAACGGTGGTGTCACCACCTACTCCAAGGCAGATGACTACATTGCCTTCCGGATCAAATCTCCCGGCAAGGGTAAATACACTCTGACATTGGATCACGGCACCCACGGCCGTGGCGCCAAGGGCGGCGTTTACATCCTGCCTGCGGATACCGAAGACATTACAGCAGCGCTGGATACCAGCAACCGGGTCGGTTTGATGAACTTCTACAACCAGACCGGCGATGTGGTGGTGGAAGACGGCGTGATCAGCCTGCTGGGCACTTGGGAATTCGGTAACGCCAGCGAATACATTGTGGTTATCGAGGCATTTGCCACCTCTCCCTACACCTCCGAAGCCTATATGTATATCAACAAACTGATTTGCGAGCGCGGCGACACCACTTCCAAGTACAAAACAGAAAAAAAGCCTAACTCCATCTGCGTTGCCCCTGCGGCGGTTAAGATCAACCACGCATCCATTATGAATGCCACCGCAGAGATCAACGGCTATGACTACTTCTTTATGCCCCAGGAAGGCAAGTCCTTCAGTGTCTACAATCTGGACACCAAAGAGTTTGTCTCCCAACTGAACACACCCTTTACCTCCTGCCGTGGTATTACGGTCGACCCCGACGGCTATGTGTGGATGGTAGGCGATAACTCCTACATTTTCCGCTATGACCCCTATCTGGATGTGGGCGAGTCCGTATACTACTATAAGGGCTTGTCTGAAGATCTGAGCGACACATCAAAAGTCCCCGGTTCTTCCTCCGCTTTCGGTCTTACCTACGGCGACGGTTATCTGTTCTTCGGCGTCTTTAAGGACGGCTGGCTTGTAAAATACAACATCGCCACCGGTGAATTCACCCGTATGGATCATTATGGCTCCGAAGATGCCAGAGACTACGTTTCCACCCCCGTCTACAAGGATGGTTACGTATATGCCAATACCGTTGGCGACAGTAACGGCGACGGCACAAAGACCTTTGAAGTTTTCAAGGTAGACGCCAAGACCAACGAACTGATCCACCGTATGGACATTACCCAGTATGTCAGCCAGAAGGAAGTTATGCTCCGCGGTATGAGCATCTGCGGCGATGTGCTGCTCATCGGCGGCGATACCAACGACGTAAAGAGTGTCCTGGCAGTGGATACTTCCACTTGGGAAGTTCTGGATCTGGGCATCAACGGTTTCATCAGTTACTACCCCTCCAGAGAAGTGGACGGCAAGTGCTACTTCCTGGCGCAAGGCAAGGGTATGTGGGAATTTGATGCCGCTACCAAGACTGCCAAACCGGTAGAAGGACTTGAAAATGCAACTGTCGGTTTCCGCAGTTATCAGTATTGCACAATGACCGTTGAAAACAACGACAAATTCCCCGGTATGTCCTTCATTGGTTTCCGCGGCAGCATCAACACCCCCACCATTTACAATATGGAAACGGGCACGCTGATGGTCATTGACGATATGATCCTGGATGAATACGGCAACGGTCAGGAAGTTCGCTCCATTTACAAGGGTCACGGCAAAAATGAGATCTACATTGGCGCATACCGTACCAATGACTGCTCCGTGTTTAACACCGAAGAGGGCAAACTGGTCCACGCTTATGCGACCAACTCCGCTCAGACCGACGTTATGTACATCTACAAAGACAACCTCTACGCCGGTAACTATAACGCTGCTGTTCTGACTCAGGTCAACCTCGCCGACGAGCGTAGAAACGTCTCCCTGCTGAGCCTTAAGAGCATGTATGATCAGGCCCGTATCCACGCCATCACCGGCGGTGATAACTACATCTTCTGCGGCTCTGTCCCGGATATCTACAAGTATGGCGGATGCCTGGCTTGGGTCAATCTGGACACCCTGGAGAACACCGTTATCCGCAATGCAGTGCAGGATCAATCCATTGTATCTTTGGCATACAACGACGGACTGATCTACGCAGGCTCTTGCGTCAGCGGCGGTACTTCTACAGAAGATCGCAAGGATCTGTCCGCAAAGATCGTTATTTACGATGTAGAGAGCAAAACCAAACTGGTGGAGATCGATCCTCACGATTACATCTCCGGTCTGCCCGAACGGCTCACCGGTATTAACGCATTGGTTGCAGATCCCAATGTTGCCGAAAACGGCAAGATCTGGGCACACATGGGCGCAAGACTGCTGTGCTTGACATACAACAAGGACACGGGCAAGGTCACCCTCACAGAAGAATTGTGCTTCGATACGGCCGATGACGGCGGCGATTGGCACCCCTTCACCCCCTTCATAGACGGCAACTATATGTATGTTGGCTTCGGTCAGAAGGGCGGTCTGCGGAAAGTCAATCTGAATAACCCCTCCGATAACGTGCGTATGCCCGTTCCCGGCAACAAGATGTTCACCATCGCTGACGATGGCAACATCTACTACGCCAGCGTGAACAGTCTCTATATGTATCCCCTGAATGTTACAGAAACAGACTGGGCAGAGGCTGAAAAGGTGGACGATATGATCGCCGCTCTGGAGAAAGCCTCTCTGGAAAATGCCGACAAGATCATCGCAGCCCGTGAGGCTTATGAAAACTTAAGCAACAAGCACAAAGCGCTGATCCAGAATATCTACGATCTGGAAACCGCCGAGATCGACCTGCTGGAATGCAAGATCGACTCCATTGGCGAAGTTACTCTGGACGATGGCATCCTGATCGAGGCGATCCGCGCTGAGTACAAGGCGCTCAGTGTAAAGAACCGCTCCTATGTGAAGAACTATATGACCGTATTCGTTCCTGCTCTGGAAGCATACCAAAAGTTGGTTGACCAGAGAGAGGCTGCAAGAGTGCAGGCGCTTATCGACGAGATCCCGACACTGGGTGAGATCACCCTGGAGAAGGAAGAAAATATCAAGGCGATCCGCGCAGAGTACGATCTGCTGACCAAGACCCAGCGGGAACTGGTGGATGCCACCTTGCTGCTGGATGCCGAGGCAAAGATCAAGGCATTGCGTCAGGTACGGATCGACCGGCTGATCCAACTGATCGCCGGACTTCCCGAGACTGTCACTTTGGCAGATGAACCGGTCCTCACCGAGGCAATGGAGATCTACAACTGGTTGTATATGGATGAACGCTCCCAGGTCGATTACGAAAGACTGATGAAGGCGGAAGGCCAGTTGAAGAAACTGCAAAAGGCTGCCGCAGCCGAAGTGGATGCGCTCATTGAAGCCATTGGTGGCAGCGTCACCTACGCCTCCGGAAATGCGATCAAGGCTGCAAGAGAAGCCTACGAGGCGCTGACGCCCGGCTCTAAGCAGTTTGTATCGTTGCTCGGCATTCTGGAAGAAGCAGAATCTATTTACAGCGGTATGTTCCCCCTGTGGGCGATCATTGTGATCGCAGTGGTTGTTGTGGCAGGCGCCGCAACCGCATTTGTTGTGATCCGCAAAAAGAAAGTTGCCCAAAAAGCAAAATAACCACAAAGGTCACCGATGAAAATCGGTGACCTTTTTCTTTTATATGTTGCCCAGGCAACATCGCAAGGTGTATTTTTTGCGTATACTGTAGTAAAGATAAGAAAGATTTCCAGAAAAGGAGTTGTTTTTATGAGTCACTTAAAAGGAAAAACTGTAATCATCACCGGTGGCGGCAGAGCTGTGCTGCCGGATGGCCGCTGTGGCTCTATCGGCTACGGCATTGCCACAGCCTTTGCAAAAGAGGGCGCGAATCTGGTGCTCACCGGACGGAATCTGCAAAAACTTTTGGATGCCAAAGAGGAGTTAGAACGGCTTTACGGCGTTCAGGTGCTGCCTGTGCAGGCAGATGTCAGCGCCGGCGCAGACAATGAAGCCGTGGTAAACAGTGTGGTGCAGCAAGCCGTGGATACCTTTGGAGACATCCATGTGCTGATCAACAACGCTCAGGCATCCGCCTCTGGTGTCCCTTTGGTCAATCACACCACGGAACAATTTGATTTGGCAATTTACTCCGGTATGTACGCC
>JAZQBF010000040.1:0-8956 GCA_045545615.1 Faecousia sp. | reverse complement strand
ATTGTAATATTACCCAAAGGCAAAGCGGAGTGAAATCACTCCGCTTTTTGCTATGTATAGGTCAAAAATTTTTCTTCAAAAATCGCCTGAAAGGCCAGTGTTTATGCGGTTTTTTCGACTTTTGTCCTATTATACCATATTCCTCCACCCGACGGACAATTCCTGTTGCGGTGCCCGGTGCTCTCCTTGCCGACGGTGCGGCTGCGTCGCTCACCGACCGCGGCCGCCCGCTCAGGTCGCTTGACTCCGCCACAGGCGGCGCTCCCATCGCTCCCCAGTTGCTTTGATATATCTTTCTCCTTCATTCACATCGTAGGGCGCATAGCTGCTCCCGCCGCTTGGTGCATTTGTTTTTGCGGCGGAAGCGAGCCCCCGCCCTACAATATTTTTACAAATTACGATGCTATTATTTGTAAAAGGGGAAGATTTATACTGGCAGATTTACATTTTGATGGTGCTATGATATGATAAACAAAAAGGCGGTGATTGTATGACAACCAAAGAATTGTACGATGCTATTATTTGCAAACCAGATTTGCATTCTCTCCCCAAATTATACGATAATAGTTTGATTTGGCATCTATACAAAAATGCGTATATACATGCCTGCTGTAACGGCGCTGACTCTTTTATTGAAATCTTTGGTGGTGATGGTTTTACTGGCTCCCTTATGCGTCAGCGTCTTGATGAGGATGAAATGTTCAATGAATTATACACTTTGGGTAAAAAGGGTAACATGCTGGTGTTGAAAAAGTCATTGCTTGGAACAAGTGTTTTCTACGCAGGACCATCCGAATCCTATCCCCTTACTGACAGAGCGTCTCTGCATTTCGGCAAGAAAAAGTGGGATGGTGGCCAACTGGTCTACCTTGGGCAAGAATAACATTACAGCGCAGTGAGATTCACTCCGCTGTTAGTTTTTGTGCCTACAATCATTTTACAAATTACATTGTTTGTATTTATAAAAAAGCCGAAGCGAAATGCTTCGGCTTTTTTTAGTATGTTAACTCTGGGGTTTCATCCGTTTGATCAATGGGGATCTGGATCTTTTGACCAAGCAGGTCAGCGCGGATTGCACGGTACATCCATGGCCGCAAAGGTCTGACGGGAGCGCTAAGGACGTGCTGCGCGTAGTAAAAAGTGATATGATTCACCGGATCTACCGAGGCATACGCGCCGGCTGCGCCGCCCCAGCCAAATTCTGTCCAGGTGGGGTCTAACCGGGGTGTCCGCATACCCAGACCGTAGCCGTTGACCACTTTATCATATGTATACATCTGGCGCTGTTGCTCTGTCAGCCGGTCGGTTGCCATCATAGCGATGGTTTCCTTTTTCAAGATCACATCCCCAACACGCAACGCCTCCAGAAATTTGATGTAATCTTCTACTGTAGTGACACAGCCTGCGCCACCGCTGGCGTACGCTTTACCCGGACGGTAGGTGTTTTGCCACCAGGGCTCAAACACACCGGTTTCTGCATGGTAGCGATACTGCCGGGCAAAGCCTTCCCAATCTTCCATGGGATGTAAAAAGTCGGAGTTCTCCATACCCAGGGGGTCAAAAATATTTGCTTTTACATAGCATTCAAACTTCTGTCCGGAAAGGACTTCTACCAGCGCTGCCAGTACATCGTGGCAAAGACTGTACAGCCAACCTTCGCCCGGTTCAAATTCAAGAGGCGTCTTTGCGATTTCGTTTACCAGTTCCACAGTAGGGCAGGGATTCCTGCCGCCCTGATAATATTCCTGCAAAGCAGGCGTTTGCAAATCGTAATTCAGACCCGCGGTCATCTCAAATAAATGGTGGATCTTAATAGGGTTCTTTGCCTTTCGGATGCCGGTTTCCGTTTTTACGGTCATTTCCCGGAAAGCAGGCAGATAGTCGGCTAGATCGTCCTCCAGAGAAAACGCTCCCTTTTCCCACAACTGCATTGCCGCCACGCAGGTAAACAGTTTGGAGCAGGAGTAAATATGGTATTTTTCTTTTCCCTGCACAGGGATCTTTTTATCGGGGTCGGCATAGCCGTCCATATAACGCAGGACGCACTGTCCGTCTTTATAAACGATCAGATCAAAACCGGGTATGCCCAGTTTCAAAAAATGCTGGCATAACGCTTTGGTTTGTTGAAACATATCATCACCTCTTACGCTAACTATACTTTCGATTTTGCAGAAAGTCAACACAGAGCAGTAGAAACCACCGGCGCAAACAGCCGGGTATAACCGTTGCATTTTGTTTATAGATGATTTATAATCATAAAAAACAAAAGACGAGGTGTATGATATGAAAAAGATCTTTGCGATGCTGTTGGTGGCAACCACCATTTTTGCTTTGGTTGGCTGCGACGGTATGATTCAAACACTTTGCGGAAACTGCGGCAGGGAAATCCCCGTGACCGCTGATATTTGCGAATACTGCGGAGCACCGATGGGGGAGGACGATGAAACGGCTGCGCCTACCACGACAGAAACAACGGTTGCGCCTACTACAATGGAAACTGTTCCACCCGCCGAGACCACGGTGGAAACCACTGTGCCGCAAGATGCGGTTACAGCAGACAATCTTATGGAATTGCTGCAGGGACATTGGGGCGTTCAAAGAGGAACTTCCTTCGACGGCGTAACATTCCAGGAAAACACCATGTACACGTGGACATATCCCGGCGAGTATCTCCCCACCGGCACAATAACAAATATCACAAAAATGGACGATGGATTTGAATTGAAGATATTTTATCCGGAAAGGGAATACATGATGGACTATTACCCTGCAAAAGAGGTAAAATGGCAGATCTACAGCCAAAATGATTTCCAAACAACGTTCATCGTCAATGAGATGGAATGTACATATCTCGGAACGCCGGATCAGAGCATAGAAGAAGTGTGCAAAGCAGTTTTGGGGCAATAAACGGGTAAAATGCAGCGCAAGCAGCCGCAGGTTATAATAGTTGCATTTTGTTTACAGATAGTTTATAATCATAAAAAACAAAAAACGAGGTGTATGATATGAAGAAATTTCTCTGCTTTTCGTTGATCGTGGCTTTGCTGATCAGTCTTTGCGCCTGCTCCTTTGAAAAAGAGGAGGATGAAAAAGACGAAAAGGACAAGTCCGACAGACAGTCTATGTCGCAACTGTTTGGTATGGGAGAGGAAACCACAGAAGAAACCGACGCCAAAGAACCCACCACCGAAGCGGTTGAGACCCAGGCACCTACCACTGCCCCGGAAGTGACCGTACCTGCCACCACAGAGGCGGTGAATGCCATCATTCTGAATACATACGCCATCACATTGAATGCCGGTCAGACCTTCCAACTGACCGCCACGGCGGAGAATCAAAACACCCTGCGCTGGAAGTCTTCCAACGATGCCGTGGCGGTGGTCAACAGCAAGGGTATGGTAACAGCGGCGACAGCCGGCGTTGCCAACATCACCTGCTATGACGACAATGCCATCGAAGCCGCCTGCACTGTGCTGGTGGTGGATAGCAATATGACCACCCAAACACCCCAGACCATTACGGCAAACTTTATCTTCCCTCACTCCTCCTCTACATATTTGAACCCGGAGGAAGTGTATGTAAGATTAAACAGCCTGGCAGGATATCCCATGGCCAGTTCCTTTGCCCAGGACGCCATCAACGAGATCTATGCCCGCAATGGCTATATTTTCCAGAGCCCGGAACTTGCGGCGTATTATCTCGCCCAGTCCTGGTATGTTCCCGATGTAACATTCAATCTGGGTAACTTGAATAAATACGAAACAGCCAATGTGGCATTGCTGCAAAATTACAAATAAACAAAATTCAATTGCAATAAAAATGAACCTATCTTTCTTGCGAAAGGTAGGTTCATCTTTTTTGAAATTCTTTACCGGTGATCAGATAATTGATGGACACATTAAAATATTCAGACATTGCCAAAAGCAAGGATAAAGACGGCTCTCGCTTGCCGTTTTCGTAATAGGACAGCGCCTCTCTGGAAATATTCAGATCCATAGCGACCTTTTGCTGATTCAAATTCCGCTGTTTGCGAATATTTTTAAGCCCAATCATCCCATCACCCCTTGCTTTTATTGTAACGGTATGTTACATTGTTTATGTAACGTTTTGTTACATTGGCTATGTGGTTTCAAGTTTGCGCTTTATCACTTGGGGGGGCGGCAATGAAAAAGAACAGAGTGTTGCTGGTGATTCTATCTCTTCTTGCTTTGGTTGCACTGTCTGGTTTTGGGGTTAAGTTTTATACCCACGAAAAATGGCAAAGTCAGCAAATTCATATTTTACAGCAGCAAATAGCATCCTTAAAAAATAAAGAGACCTTGTCTGTGGAGTATGATGCAGAAGCATTTAATTATTTAGCGATCGGTAATAGTATCACTCTCCACGGAAAGTGTGATTATTGGTGGAATGAAATTGGAATGGCAGCATCTGTTGCGGAAAAGGATTATTTTCACCTCGTAACTGATTATTTAATTGCAAAATACGACAAAGTCGTTTCATATCCGTATAACTTTTCGACCTGGGAAATACAGAGCACGGATAGAACACAAACGATAGGAAGTTTAACTAAATATTTGTCTACAGATTTGGATCTGATTACAATACAGTTGAGTGAAAACGTCTCTAATCTCGATACGTTCGTTGCAGATTATAAGGAATTGGTTACAATACTGCAGAAAACTTGTCCTTCTGCCCAAATAATATTGGTGGATGATTTTTGGAGCACAGAAAAGTCGGGATTAAAAATGCAGATAGCAAATGAACTTGGTGTCCGTTTTGCGTCTTTGGATAGCATTAGAGGTGTTAATGCGTATATGTGTGGGATGAATGCAACGGTATACGGTGACGATAATACTGCACATGTTGTAGAACACAGCGGTGTTGCCGCTCATCCCGGCGACAAAGGAATGCAAGCCATCGCTGATGCCATAATTGCCACATTAAAGGAATCTCAGTAAGGTTTACTGGTTTCAAACGACAGATTTCGTATGATTATTGTTAGAGTAATAGTAAAAGCGAGGTGAATTCCACCTCGCTTTTACTGTATAGACATTTTTGTGCTCAATAAGGAAAACGTTCAAAAAATTAGTGAGTATAGGATGTTTATTGTTTGTAATTGACAGAAAAATCGTCTTTGACGAATGTGTTCATTCTCCTTTGAGGCGGGCGTCGATCCGCTGCAAGGCGTTTGCCATGGCGTCGTATGTCGCCTGGCTGACCCGGTCGATATAGAAGTTTTCAAAGGCGGACATGGTCTCTTTGATACGCATTACCCGAAGGGGTTTTTCTTCCTCTGCCACGGTGAAGATGGGGGTGTAGTCGTAGCCGGTGATCTTGGTCTCGCCGGTTTCGGCGGATTTGGTGATCTCCAAATCCAGCACCACAGAGTATTCTGAGCCGCTTTTTGGGGCATCGCCGAAGAAATCACCCAAAGAATAGGCGACAAATGTGCCTGCCTCCGGGTCATATTCCATTTTGTGCAGATAGTGGGAGTGGGTGCCGATGATGGCGTCCACGCCTTTTTCCAAAAACAGATCCCGCACCTCCTCCTGGGTGGCGCTGATGGTATCGTTAAACTGGCTGCCCCAGTGGAGCAGGGCGATGGTCAGGTCCGGCTTTTCTTTGGCGACTGCGTCCAAAACGCCGCTGACCCGCTCCACATCCAGTTCCTGATAGGTGGTGGAGTAGTCTTTGTAAAGAATGTTGACACAGTCTTCGTTGCCTGCAGGCAGAGCCAGACCGTCCATACCCTTTGTAAATGCCACAAAGGCGATCTTTACGCCCCCTACATTTCGCAGGGTGTAGCCTTTGGCATTTTTTGCTTCTTCCTGGCTGGCATAGACACCCAGAGGCTCCATACCGGCGCTGCGCACCCGATCGATGGTGGTGGCAAGACCGGACATACCGAAGTTGATGGGGTAGGAGTTGGCAAGTTGCAGCATATCGACACCTGCGTCAGCAAGGGCCTGGGCAAGGGATACCGGCGCAGAGCCGGTGCTGCCATAGGGGGCATCGCAGAAGTTGCCCTCAAAGTTGACTGCGGAAATATCCGCATCTGCCAGCAGGTGCGCCACATCCAAAAAGGCGTTGGTATAGTCAAAATCGTCGCCACCGGCGGCAATGACATTGTCGGTGACGTTCAGATCGCCGGCAACGGCAAAGTGGATCACCGTATCAGAGGGCGCTGCCTCGGTGGTATCGGTTGCTGCCGGTTGGGTGACGGCGGTGGTTTCGGTAGGGTCCTCCGTCTTTTTGGGCCGGGTAAACACAAAGATCAGCACGCCAGCCAAAAGCAGCGCAAAACCCGCAAGGATCAATTTTACGATCAGTTTCCGCCGGTCGTTTTCCCGCTGCTGCTGCCGCTGGAGTCGCTTTTGCTTTAATTCTTCCGGATCGATCGCCATGCCGTCACCTCCTTTTTTGTGATATTGTACACCATCTTTTGCTTTTCTACAAGTCCTGGGGATAAAATAACTTTACACAGACTGTAATTTGGGGTAAAATGAGAAAAAAGGAGGTGCGGCTATGTTTCGGGATCAGGAAGAAGAACTGATACGGCTGTCCCGGGAACTGCGGGAGACGGAAGAAGACACGCAGCCGGAAGAACCTATAGAGGAAGCCGACGAAGACGAACTGGATATGGACGACCTTTTGGCGGACGATGTTACCATTGGACGTATGGAAGACGGCGTTTACCGCAATGCCTCCAACGATTACGGAAAAGGTCTGCGAAATTTCGCCAGCGGCTATCAGGCCTATAACGGCGACAAGGCGGATGTGGACCTGCAGGAGATCAGCGACCAACTGCACGCAGAAGAGGAGCAAGCGGAAAAGAGCCTTTCCGGTCTTGTTACGGCGGCATTTTTAATATCTGCGGCGATTCTTGGGGTGCTGATCTATTGGCTGATCCGGGGAGGCATTTTGTAATGGGCGCGCCGGTTGGTCGGTTTGCTCCCACTCCGTCGGGAAGAATGCATTTGGGTAATGTATTTGCCTTTTTGCTGGCGTGGCTGTCTGTCCGCGCCCGGAACGGGCATATCGTTTTGCGAATGGAAGATCTGGACACCCAGCGAACCAGCGAAGAATATGCCCAAATTTTGCGAGAGGATCTTTTATGGCTGGGACTTAACTGGGACGAGGAGACCCCCGCCCAGAGCCGGCGCAGCGATATTTATTTGCAGTATTTTGATATTCTGCATCAAAAAGGGCTGCTGTATCCCTGCTATTGCACCCGCAGCCAACTCCACAGCGTCAATGCCCCCCATTTGTCTGACGGAACCTATGTCTATCCCGGCACTTGCCGGAATCTGACACCTGCCCAACAGGCGGCATTTGATCGGAAACCTGCCTGGCGGGTAAAAGTGCCGGATGAAGTTTGGACGGTGGAAGATCTGGTGCAGGGTACTTATCAAGAAAACTTAGCCACCCACTGCGGCGACTTTGTGGTGCGCCGGGCGGATGGGGTGTTTGTGTATCAGTTGGCGGTGACGGTGGACGATGCCCTCGCCGGGGTCACAGAGGTGGTTCGGGGCGTGGATCTCTTAAGTTCTGCCCCGCGGCAGATGTATTTGCAGCGGCTTTTCGGATTCGAACATCCTGCCTACGGGCACGTGCCGCTGTTGGTAGCGCCGGACGGCAGGCGGCTGAGCAAACGGGATAAGGATCTGGACTTAAGCGCTTTGCGTCGGCGGCTGACCCCGGAAGGGCTCATCGGCAATTTGGCTTTTGCCGCAGGATTGATTCCGGAAAATGTTCCTATATCCCTTGCAGAACTTACAAAGGAGTTTTCCTGGGAGAAGGTACGCAAGACCGATGTTTGCCTGGAAATGCTGTGACAGGCCGGGAGATAGCCACAAAAGACTTGCAAATAAAGATCTGCTTGTGTATAATGCAAGCAGAATAAGAATTTAAAGGAGAAGGAAAAATGGCAAAAAAACCTGTTCTTGTAGTTATGGCGGCCGGTATGGGCAGCCGTTACGGTGGTTTGAAGCAGATCGACCCCGTGGGTAGTTGCGGCGAAGCGATTTTGGACTATTCTCTGTTTGATGCCCACCGGGCAGGCTTTGAAACGGCGGTCATCATCATCAAAAAAGCCATTGAAAAAGACTTTATGGACACCGTAGGCGCTCGCCTGCAGGCTTGTCCTATGGAGATCCGTTATGCCTTCCAGGAACTGGACAAAGTGCCTGCCGGCTATCAGATCCCCCAAGAGCGCACCAAACCCTGGGGCACCAGCCACGCCATCCTCTGCGCCAAGGACGCCATCGACGGCGCACCTTTTGCGGTGATCAATGCCGACGACTATTATGGCGCATCTGCATTTCAGGTCATCTACGATTACCTGAAAGACGCAAAGGATACCGATGTGTATGACTACTGTATGGTAGGTTACGAACTGGGCAAGACTGTTACAGACAACGGCTCTGTGGCAAGAGGCATCTGCACAGCCGATGCAAAGGGCAATTTGGCAAATGTTGTGGAGCGCACCCAGATCGAAAAGTATGAAGGCGGCATCCATTTCACAGAAGACGGCGGCGCAACCTGGACGGATGTGCCTGCTGAGACTGTGGTTTCTATGAATATGTGGGGTTTCACCCCCGGTATTTTGGAGGAGATCGAAAAGGATTTCCCCAAATTCCTGGCAGAGGATGTGCCCGCAAATCCTGCTAAGGCAGAGTTCTTCCTGCCCCGCACAGTTAGCCAGTTGCTATCAAGCAGCAAAGCCACCGTTAAGGTGCTCCACAGCGCCGATAAGTGGTATGGCGTTACTTACGCGGCAGACAAGCCTGTGGTAGTTGCGGCGCTGAAAGAAATGACCAATGATGGCAAATATCCCGACGGTCTGTGGAAATGATAAAAAATAAAAATGCGTGTTTCCTTTGGGAAACACGCATTTTTCTATAAGAATATCACCGGCTGAGTGGTGATTCTGAAAACTTTAGATATGTCCGACCCC
>JAZQBF010000039.1:0-1619 GCA_045545615.1 Faecousia sp. | reverse complement strand
TCGGTTTTTACGAGGCGGCAGTTGCCGGCACGCTGGCGATCTTCTTTGTTATGACGCTGCTGCAGGGGCTTGACAACCGGGTACATAAAAAAACCAAGTCCTTTACCGCCTATATCGAACTGGACAAAGCCACCACCTTCGGCGATTTTGTCCGCAGTCTGCAGGAGAAGGGTCTGGACGCACGGGATGTCCAGCGGGAGGCAGGCAGCGAAAGCGGCACAAGAGGCTATATCCTCACGGTCAAATCCATAAAGCGCCGCAACCATATCGAACTGGCAGACGAGATCCGGGAACTCCCCGGCGTTGTATTCCTGGAGGATTTATAATCCCGATAAGGTGCCATTGCCAGTTGTCAGTTGTTAGTGGTCAGTTGTCAGTAGATGTGTCGGCTTCGCCGACGAATTATAATTATTTTGCAAAGCAAAATCCCGCAACTATCAACTATCAACTATCAACTATCAACTACCAACTAAAAACCCCCGCTTGCAACAGCAAGCGGTGATTTTTTACATATTGCCTTTAATTGTGGAGATGAGTATATCTCCCGCTACCACCCGGTCTTCCGGGGCGAAGCCATCTTCAAAATTGTCCGAATACAGCACCTGGGCATTGGGCGGAAATTCATCGTCCCCCTCCCAAACCATAATTTGCATACTGTAGCCGCCAATCAAATTAAACTGATAGCCCGCATCTCCGTGGTTCAGAGGCAATGCGCCCATTTTCTCGCAGGCGGTTTTGAATGCCGAAAGGCGCGTGCCAAAGGTAAACGCCGCCCGGGTCAGCACTCTGCCGGTGTAGGGCTTGATGTACAGTTCGCCCCAGGGCATCTCCCGAAATGTCTTCCAAGCGCCCTTCCAAACCACCTGCTTGCTCTCCAAAAGATACCGCAGCAAAAAGGTCTGTACCGGCAACACCGGCGCACCCAAGCCTTCTCCTTGAGGAGAAGGTGTCGCCGCAGGCGACGGATAAGGTGTCATTGTGCGGGCAACTTCGTTGCCCTTGGCAATCTGTTCTCCATCCATGCACTTGCGAATCTCATACACCGGATGAGAAATGGCATACTGCGTACCCAGCAGGTTTACATAAAACTCTTTCCCGTCCCACTTTGCGCCGGTACGCGCTGCCATTTCGGCTGCATCCGCCTTGCAAAATAATTCTTCATAATGCCCAAACGGCACTTCTTCCTTGTGATTTTCCACTTGCATAATTCCAACTCCTAATTTTCCACCGCACCAACGCCTCCCCTTGTGAGGGGAGGTGGCTTTTGCGTAGCAAAAGTCGGAGGGGGAGTCTCTCCCCCACCCCTTCGCGGGGCCCCCTCGTCAGAGGGGGCCTTGTTCTGTGCGCGCTTGCACAATTCGATCAATGTATTCGCACACACCGCCAAAATTTTTCTGCACATCCAAATTGCAAATTCGAATCACTTTTACATTCAATTTTTCCAATTCTTCCGTACGCTGTGCATCTTTCAGTTCCTGCTCCGGTGTATAATGTCCACCACCATCCAGTTCTAAAACCAACTTTGCTTTGGCACAGTAAAAATCAACGATATACGCGCCCATTGCCTTTTGCCTTTGAAATCGAACGGGATAAAAACGCAAAAATTCGTACCACAGTTT
>JAZQBF010000038.1:0-2805 GCA_045545615.1 Faecousia sp. | reverse complement strand
GGGCGGGGCCTTGGTCCCGCCGTTACCAAATAACCTATCTATCCGGCGGGAGTAAACCCCCGCCCTACAAACTCTATAAACCGGAATTTGTTCTTTTTTGGCAAAGTGATTGCAAACAGCAGAAAAAAGTGGTATATTATAGTGTTGGAAGATGATTTTTACCTGGAGATATAAAGGAGAATCCCTATATGGCAAATCAAGAAAACATTCGCAATGTGGCCATTATCGCCCACGTCGATCACGGCAAGACCACCCTGGTGGACGAAATGCTGAAGCAAGGCGGCATTTACAGAGAAAATCAAGTGACCCAGGACCGGGTGATGGACTCCGGCGACTTGGAGCGGGAGCGTGGTATCACCATTCTCGCCAAAAACACCGCTGTCCAGTACAAGGACACCAAGATCAACATCGTGGACACCCCCGGCCACGCCGACTTTGGCGGCGAAGTGGAGCGTATTTTAAAAATGGTCAATGGCGTTCTTCTGCTGGTGGATGCTGCGGAAGGTCCCATGCCCCAGACACGTTTTGTGCTGCAAAAGGCGCTGGAACTGGGTCATAAGGTGATCGTGGTGGTGAATAAGATCGACAAGCCCGATGCCCGGATCGAAGAGGTAATGGACGAGGTTTTGGAACTGCTTTTGGACTTGAATGCCACCGACGAGCAGTTTAACTCCCCCACGATTTTCTGTTCCGGCCGTCAGGGTACTGCCGCTTATGGCCCGGACGAGGTGGGTACGGACTTGGTGCCGCTGTTTGAGACCATCGTCAACTATATCCCCGCCCCGGAAGGGGACAAGGATGCGCCTCTGCAACTGCTGGTTTCTTCCATTGACTACAACGAATATGTGGGCAGGATCGCTGTGGGCCGCGTGGAGCGTGGCACCATCAAAGTCAACCAGGAAGTGACCATTTGCGACTACCACAACCCGGAAATGAAGCAAAAGGGCAAGGTTGTCGCCCTTTATGAATATGACGGCTTGGGCAAGAACCCCATCCAGGAGGCTTCCGCCGGTGAGATCGTAGCGCTATCCGGTATGGCGGATATTACCATCGGCAGAACTTTGTGCGCACCCGATGCTCCGGAGCCGCTGCCTTTTGTGAAGATCTCCGATCCTACCATTGAGATGACCTTCGCCGTTAACGACTCTCCCTTTGCAGGCAAAGAAGGCAAGTTCGTCACCTCCCGGAATCTTCGTGACCGGCTGGAAAAGGAACTTTTGAAGGATGTTTCCCTCCACGTGACCGAGCAGGGCACCGACGCATTCAATGTTGCCGGCCGCGGTGAGATGCACCTTTCCATTTTGATGGAGACCATGCGCCGGGAGGGCTACGAATTCTCCGTTTCCACCCCCCGTGTGCTGACAAAAGAAATTGACGGCAAGGTTTGCGAGCCTATCGAAAGAATGGTTGCGGACGTGCCGGAAGAGTGTATGGGCGCGGTTATTGAAAAGATGGGTCGCCGGAAGGGTGATCTGCTGTCTATGACCCCCATGGGCAGCCGGTATCGCCTGGAGTTCTTGGTGCCTTCCCGTGGTTTGTTCGGCTATCGCAGCGAATTTTTGACCGACACCCGGGGTGAGGGCATTATGTCCAGCGTTTTGGAAAACTACGCCCCCATGAAGGGCGAGATCGAGCGGCGGCTCACCGGCAGTCTGGTCTCCTTTGAGACCGGCGAGGCGGTGACTTACGGTCTCCACGCCGCCCAGGAGCGTGGCGCGCTGTTTATCGGCGCCGGCACACCGGTTTACGCCGGTATGGTGGTTGGCATTTGCAGCCGCAACGAAGATATGAATGTGAATGTCTGCAAGAAGAAGCAACTGACCAATATGCGCGCCTCCGGTTCTGACGAGGCTTTGCGTCTGGTATCCCCCAAGGTGATGAGCCTGGAGCAGTGTCTGGAATTTTTAGCAGACGATGAACTTTTGGAGTGTACCCCCAAGAGCCTGCGCATCCGCAAGCGGATCTTAGACCACGCGGAGCGTATGCGCCAGGTGATGAAAAAACGCAATCAGGAGCAATAATATGAAACACATCCTGTCTGTGCAGGATATTTCCTGCGCCGGTCGGTGCAGCCAGACAGTGGCGCTGCCGGTTCTCTCTGCTATGGGGCATCGGTGCAGTGTGCTGCCTACGGCAGTGCTTTCTACCCACACTGCATTCCCTGACCCTTATCGCCGGTCTTTGACCGCGGATATCGCCCCCATTTGTAACCACTGGAAGCAGGTGGGTATGGAATTTGATGCTGTGCTGGTGGGTTATCTGGCAGATGCCGACCAATGCGGCGCTGTGGAAAAATTGCTGGAAAGCCAACAGGGTCTGAAAATTTTAGACCCGGCGATGGGCGACCACGGAAAACTGTACAGCGGTTTGACGAAAGACCATATCCCGGCAATGGCGGCACTGTGCCGCAAGGCAGATATTTTGATCCCCAATGTGACAGAAGCGGCGCTTTTGACCGGAATAGAATACCTATCCCAGGCAGAGGAAGCCTACTACCGGGACTTAGCCCAGGCGCTGATAGAAAAGACTGGCGTCCGGGGTGTTGTGCTTACAGGCGTTTCTACCGCAGCGGGAAAAACCGGTTTTTATTGCCTTTGCCACCGGGAAGAACACCTGTATCAGACCAAGCGGCTTGACAAGATCCTCCACGGAACGGGGGATCTGTTCAGCGCGGTATTGGCAGGCGGACTTTTGCAAGGAAAAACGCTGCCCCACGCAGCAGCGGCTGCAGCGGATTTTGTGGAAAAGGCGATCGCTGCCACCGAAAATGTGACCCCCCACGGGGTGGAATTCGAAAAGGTTTTA
>JAZQBF010000037.1:0-6917 GCA_045545615.1 Faecousia sp. | reverse complement strand
AAGTTGGGTCGCGGTCAGCCGCGCATCCACCTTTTCACCGGTAAAGCCGGTAAATTCCTGGGCGGCTGCGCCGTAGTGAAGCAGGTCCACCAGCAATGTCCGCAGTTCTGCATAGGCATCGTTGTTGACAACGGCAGCGTTATTCAGCATCCGGTAGCAGTAAGTTGCCACGCTGTAATCCAGGGTTGCGCCTTCGTACACCTCTCCGCCATAGGTGGCGTACAAGGTGGCAGTCAACCGATCGTCCATCTGGTTGGGGGCGATATTGTAGAAGGTAAATACATACTGCCCGTCGGTGTTGACCGTGTAGTCGGTGATGGTGGTTTTCTGACCGTTGAAAGATACCACAAGGTAGGGATTCGTAATACCCAATTCGTCAAAGCGGGTCTTATTTGCCTTGTAGTTCATTGCGATGTTATCGTACAGCGTAGGCGCGGCATTGGAGAGTTTGATCTCCCCGCGCAGATCCAACGCGCCTGTTTGCTGCTTTTGCGCCGTTTCCAGACAGAGGACAATATCGTCGGTGGGCAGGATAATGGGATCTTCCCCTGCCACAACAACATCGTCCACCTGGCAATCGCCGCCAGAGATGGCGATGGCGCTTATACCCTTTTGGGCATTTTCTTCGGTGGCGGTGAAGGTCAGGGTGACGGTCTTGCTCTCCCCCGGGGCGATCTGCTGCTGGGCAGAGGCTGCCGCTGCGCCGTCGGCTGCCACCGGCGAGAGGGTGTATGTGACCGGGCTGGCGGTGGTGTTTTTGATTTTGGCAGAAAGGGTGTAGGTCTCCCCTGCCTTGACGGTCGCGCCGCTGCCGAAGGCATCTTCTATCCGGATACCGTCGGCGCCGGTGACGGTGGCGACACCATCCGCAACGGACACATTGCCGCTGATGTCTGCATTCAAAACATCAAAAGACAGATCCAGATACCGGCAGCCGGAGGGGTCTTCTCCTGCCAGCACAAAAATGTATTTGCCATTTGCCTTGCCGCGGACATAGTCGGTGACATCCACATTGTAGGCTGTGTTTGCCGCTACATCCAGGGTGGCAACTTCCTGAGCGCCGTAGAGAAGCGACGGGTCTATGGTCACATCGTTGCAGTTGCCCGGGGCGGTGTTCCAGGTGATGTTCGCCGGCAAGTCCTCAGCATTCAGGGCGTAGACTTTCATAGTCTGGCTGGCGGATGTGCCCACCTTGAACTGCAAGGTGGCTTTCTGCACATCGGCAGGGGTGGTGTCCGGGGCAAACATCAGATAAGTCTTGCGGATGCCGTTTGCCTGCTGGGGCGCTTCCGGCGCTTTAACCACCAAGTTGCTTGCATTTTCCGCTACGCCGCTGACGCTGACGCTGTGGGAAATGGGCACATCCTTCCGGGTGGACACGGAATCATCATACGCCTGGAAATTGTCGATTTGAATTACCGGCGCGGGGTTGTAGACCCGGTCGGAGCCACTTTCGATATTGCCGTCAAAGCCTCGGAAGTACAGGGCAAACAGGCTAACACCACCATACTGGGTAGTAGAGCCGTTTAACAGCGCCGGGAGCATCTGCTCGGTGATGGTGATGCGATAGGTGTAGGTCTTCCACTTGTTTACATCCTCTGCCGTAATATCGATTTGATTGCGGCTGAAATTGTAGGGGTTGGAATAGTCGGCGCTGTCTGCCGCCCGCTTGGCTTTACTGGACATTCCATAGTAAATATAGCCTTCGGAATCTGCCTTCATATCGAAGCAGATGGTGTAGGTCTTGCCCACATCGGCGGCGGTGAGGATATGGTCGAAGGTGTTATAGAGGTTTACATAACCATATTTATTGGTAGGCGTAAACTGCAGCACAGTGCCTCTTGCGCTGTCGGACACCGCAGCAGCATTCAACACCGTTGCCGCCACATTGCTGGAGACATAGTATTTGCCGTTTTCGATGGTGTGGGTGTCTTCTTTGCCCTTGTTCACCGCAACGGATGTTACGGTGTCAAAGTTTACGCCGCCCACCGGCTTGTAACCCACTGTTTCCGCGCTGGGGGTGACGGTGGTAGCGCCCAGTTTCTTGGTGACGAAGTTTGCCACCTGCACCACCGGGGCGGGATCGTAATTCCGGTCTGAACCGCTTTCGATATTGCCGTCAAAGCCACGGAAGTACAGGGCAAACAGGCTGACGCCGCCATACTGGGTGGTAGAGCCGTTTAACAGCGCCGGCAGCATCTGCTCGGTGATGGTGACGGTGTAGGTGTAGGTTTTCCACTGGTTTACATCCTCTGCCGTTATATCGATTTGATTGCGGCTGAAATTATAGGGGTTGGAATAGTCGGCGCTGTCCGCCGCCCGCTTGGCTTTGCTGGACATACCGTAGTAAATATAGCCTTCCGAATCCACCTTCATATCAAACTGGACGGTGTAGGTCTCCCCTACATCTGCCTGGGTGAGAATATGGTCGAAGGTGTTATAGAAGTTGACATAGGCATACTTATTGCCGGGGGTAAACTGCAGCGCCGTGCCTTTCTGCACATCGGACACCGGCTGGGCATTCAACACCGTTGCCGCCACGTTACTGGAGACATAGTATTTGCCGTTTTCGATGGTGTGGGTGTCCTCTTTGCCCTTGTTCACCGCCACGGATGTTACGGTGTCAAAGTCCACGCCGCCGGCAATCTGGTAGCCGGGGTTTGTTCCGGTGATGATCAGGGTGATATTCTCTGCGCCCTGGCGCTTCATCTCCGAAACATAGCCGCTGATGTCCACGGTGTATGTGGTGCTGGGCGCGGCGTCCACAGTAAAGAGGCGCATACCGTTGTAGACCTTGGCAAGATCCACGCCGCCGCTGCTCCGGTCGTTTGCCGGGGCGTTGGCGAAGTTGATGGAATCTGCGGTCCAGGCGGCATCCTGGGCATTTGCCAAGCCGTACACGGACAGACTGCCGGATGCGGTGGCGTTGGTGGTGAAGCGGAATGTGGCGGTTTCGCCCTCAAATTTGGCGGCGTCCAGGTTTACATAAACCTTGTTGGAATCCGGCAGGAAGCCTAACTGTTCGCCACCTACGAAGGTGTAGGCATCGGCGGTGAAGGACTGATCTGCATTGTCGCCGCTTTCCACATAGCAGATGGTGCTGGCGGTGAGATTGGTCTTTTCCGCCGGGTGCAGGACCAACTGGCAACTGGGCACAGAAATATCGGTAATATCCTCGGTCACCAGAATATCGTCCACATAAATGGCATCTTCTTTGTTATCCATGGTGAAGTTTACGCCGGTCTTGCCTGCTAAAATATGGACCAGGTCGTGATACTGATAACTATAACTGTAGGTGGTCCATTCATTGGGGGTGGTGGTATACGTTTTATAGTAGCAATCTTTGTCGATAAGTTTTTCAGAGCCGTCTGCGGAACTCCAGTAACCCATGGTGGAGTAAAGTCCGATGCGGCGGCTTACTGTATCGCAAACAGACACGCTGACACTGATCTTTCGACCCATATCGGTCTGTTTCAGTCCGCCGGACTGGGTGTACCACCGCAGCGCCACCATCCGGGCATCCCGGTAGGGCGCTAACAGCGTACCGTGGTCAGATTCCGGCGCGCCGGTGAGTTTCAGCGACTGGCTGCCGCTGACGGAATTTTCGTCGGACACCGTCCAGCGCACATCTGCCAGGTGCTTCAAAAGATTGTGCACAGAGGTGGCATCGGCGCTTAAATCGTCCATATTAAGGGACAAAAGGGTCTTGGTCTCGGTCTTTTTCTTTGCCCGGAGGATAAAGCCCACTTTTCCCTCTGCATCCGCCACAAAGTCGGTTATGTCAATATCGTAAATGCCCTTGCCGGTGATGTAGGTTTCGCCCAGCAATTCGCCCTGGGTGGATGCGGTAATATCCGCCTCGTTGATGGTTTCCATGGCGTAGACCTGCACGATGTTCGCCGCGTCATTGTCCACATGGAAGCGGAAAGAAGTGGTGGTGGAATTTGCAAAATCCTGGGCATCGAACAGGGCAAAAGTGGCATTATCGGCGCTGTCGGTCTTGGCGATGACGCCGCCCTGGGTGCTTGCAGCATCGACGGTTTGCTCCGGGATGGTGGTGAAACTGAAAGCGCCCGGGGTTGCAAGGGTCTTGCCGTTTTCCGCCCGGATGGTTGCCGGAACGGTTACATCGTATGTCTCACCGCCAACCAGGGTATCCGGGGTGAAATCCCACTGGGTGTTGGCGTAAGTGGCGCGCCAGGTGCCGGCTACCGGCATACCGGTGCGGCGGTTGGTGATCGCCACTTTTTCAATCTCTGTACGGGAGACCGGGCCGGTGAATTTCACGGTGATTCCGGTGTCCACAGCCACGGATGTAGCGCCGTTTACCGGGTAGCCGTAGGAGAACTGAGGCGCTGCGTTTTTCAGATAATAGTCGGCAAAGGGGTGGAGATGGTTATAACTCTCCACGCCGTAGGTATCGTCCACGCCGTAGCCCAGTTCGTGACCCATCCGGGGAATGCCGAATCCCATAAAGGGAACATCCTCTTCCCGGCAGCGGTTGCTTACTTCCTTGAATACGGACATATATTCGCCCTGATCCTGGTAGCCGCCGTTGCAGAACACCGCGCCGAACCCTTCTTCAATGGTATCGTAGCGGCTGCCAACGGTGGAGAAGACGAACTGGCAATTAGAGGGGATCTCACTGCCGTCGGAATAGGTCAGCCAGGGCTGGGGCTCTGGGTCACGGATAATTTTATCGCCATTTTCGTCCACGATACCGTCCTGATAGTAAGCATCCGGGGCAGCATCGATCATCTGCATATATTCATACCGGCTTTCGCCGCTGTGACCTTCCAAGAAGAAGGAATCTTCCAAACTGGTGGGGTCCGGGTGACCCAGGCGCACCGCAGAACCGGATTTGGAAATACCGATGGCGCCCATGGCGTTTTGGTCGATCTTGGCAAACCGGGGGTCGGTATCGCCTAAGTAACGGACACAGCGCACCGCGGCGGTTTGGATCTCCACACCGCAGTACACATCCATCATTGCCACATCCCGGAAACCGGAAATGCCGCCGTAAGTAGTGCCGTAGTAGCCATAGTAGGCGTTATCTTTTGCCATAGGCGTCCAACTGTGCTCAATAAATGCCACGCCATAGCCGTTGAACAAAAAGCCGTTGGCATGGGGGCGACCTGCATTGATCCAGGGAACCAGCAGGCCGTCACCGGTGTCGCCGCTGGTAAAATAGTTGATAACCGGGTAAGTTTTGGTGGGGTTCACCGGGTAAATGAAATCCATGTGCATATCCATTTCCAAAGCCGTGCCGTCAGGGGCAATGCAATCGTAGAATGTGCTTGCCTTGCCACCGGGGAGGGACTCGGTGTATTCCCGCAATGTCATAGTCTCGCCGGTTTGGGGATGGACCACATCGTAGTGATCGCCCTTGGCGGCAAGGATGTCTGTATTCCAGTTGTCTACGAAATATTCAAAAACGCCGGCAGGGCCGTGCTTATCATAAGACCAGAAGACAATGCCCATTTCGATGGTATGACCGGCAGGCAGAATGGCAAGATAGTTCTTGTTGTAGGCAGAGCCGCCCATATGCTTGCCGCTCACCATCTTGTTACGAATGCCCTGAATACTCCAGTCCAAGTCGGGAGATACGGTTTTTTCGTTATGTAAGTAGTCGATGACCACCACGGTCATACCCTTGTTGACTATGAGATCGTAGACAATATCATAGTCCGTGGCTGTGCCAAGGCGCTCTGTGTTGGTGTTGATCACATAGATGGCAACACGGGTCTTGCTGTGGGGCGCGCCGTCCTGATAATAGGTATAGGCATCGTAGGGAATGCCAATGTAGCCGTCGTCAGCGACGGATTCTGCATTCTGCAGATAGTCTTCCAGACCTGCAATGCCGCCGGTGGGGTCAGCGGCAAACACCGGCAACACCGGCGCAGCCATAGAAAACACCATCGCCAATACCAAAATGACACTAAATAACCGTTTCATATCTCGTCCTCCCGGAAAAATTCTTGTGGTTTCATTATAAGAAAACGCGCAAAACAATGCAATTCGCAATCGGGACATCTTTGGGCAGTGATGTCCCGATCTTTAAATTTTTTTAAAAAAATGACCAATTTCTTTGGTTTTATTATACAGTATTGTGGCAAAAAAGCAACATTTACGCAATTTTAGGCAAATACGCAAAAAAAGCCCGGCAATTACGCAAAAATGCGCAAACCGCTGGGCGGGAGATTATTTTGCGTTGTCAGTTATCAGTTGTCAGTTGATAGTTGTGAGTTGTCAGTTGTGGTGTCCGCAATGCGGACTATTTAAATAATGTTGCGAAGCGACACCACAATTTTCAACTTTCCATTATTAATCGGAATGACTACCCCTCCGGCTGAAATCAAAGATTTCAGCCACCTCCCCTGACAAGGGGAGGCTTTGCCGCAGTGCGTTACCGAGCATTATAGCGGAAGTAAAACATTGATTCGTGTTGGGGAGCGATGGGAGCGCCGCCAGGGGCGGATACAGCGACCTGAGCGAGTAGCCGCGGTCTGTGGGCAACGAAGTCGCGCCGTCGACGAGGCGCACACAGGGCACCGCAATAGGTGACGAATTGTCTGCGGCGACTCGCCGTTTAATCTTGCTTATAGGGCGGGTCGGCAGGATAGATGCCTTGCAGTTTCTGCATACCCCGGGAGACCGCGTCTTTGGAATTTTTCCAATCGGCGGATGCGTTGCGGTAGTCGAATTTCTGTGTGAACCAGTCAATATCTTCCTGCACCCGGGCAAGGTTTTCTTTCATCAAAGAAAAAACCGTATCGTAAAACCACTGGGCGTATTTGGGGGGCAGGCTCTCTTCCGCCTCGGTCATAAGCCTTGCAAAATGGCGCATACAAAAGCCCTTGCTGTTTTCCACCTTTTGCCGGAAATCATCTTCTTTCAGCAGATGGAAAAAGGTATCG
>JAZQBF010000036.1:0-13125 GCA_045545615.1 Faecousia sp. | reverse complement strand
GTACCAGCCCGTTTACGGGACGTAAGTAACAGTCCTTACGCAGTTGGCAGATCGTACTTACGCGTTTGACGCGTCAGCGAGGAACAGAGGGCTATGCCCGTAAAATGACAACCACCGGCTAGGCCGGTGGATGTGTTTTTTTACGGTTTTTCCGGTTCCGGGGGTGTTTTTTCTGCCACAGCCAATGCAACAGAATAGAACAGCACCGGTCCGATATTGAAGAAATGGCAGTCTAACAAACTGCTGACCATCAACGCCAGCACCGAAAGGGCGATCACCGCTTTTAAGCGGGATGTTTTTTTCACGAACATCTGCAGAACCTGGGCGCAATGGAACAGATATGCCAACAGACCCAGGGTGCCGCAACCGGCAAGCAATTGCACCGCCGTATTGTGCCACCGGGGCGGGAAGAAATCGGAAAATTGGGAAAGTTCCGAGAAGTCCCAGGGGGCAAAGTCTATGGGGTAGAAACTGCCGCCGAAAATGGGATACTTAAAGAATTGCTTGATGCCTTCGGCAAAAATATCGTTTCGGCTGGTCTCCAAACCGATGGAGAAAATGATTTGCAGCAATGTGGATATTTGCTCCCAACAGAGGATCAAAACCACCGTCAGCGAAACAAGCACCACCGAAAAGATCCAGAATGTTTTTCTGTGATCCTCTGCGTAAACAATGGTCACCGCTGTGCAGAGGAAATAGATCATAAGACCCGTGAGGATCGCGCCGCGGGAACTGGTCATACCAATGCCCACCAAAAACAGTGCGCTGGCAGGAACGCTGATCCAACTGAAATTCCGTCTGCAAGCAAAGTAGAACGGGAACGGCAGCATCATGATCAGCATACCGCCGATATTGTTGTACATACCCCAGCCGGTGTAGATCCGCACCCGGTCGATGACGCCGTTCACGATAACAGACTGGATAATATACACATTGCAAAGTTCAACGATCACCGCAAGACCCACCGTTACGCCGATCAACGGCAAATACCACCGGGGCGCTTGCTCCCAGTCGACTGTGGCGGTGAGGATAAAATACATCAGGGCAATGCTCAAAAATTGCAGCAGGGCGAAGAACAGATTTTTGCCCACCAGCGAGCCATATCCATCGGCGCCGATGCCGGAGAGCAGGTAGGACACGCCGATGGCCACCATTCCCCAAAGGAGACGGCGTTTCTCGGTAAAGAGCCGCTTAAAACCGTTTTTTCGATCAAAACACAGCCGCAGGATCAGCGCCGCCACAAAAATGGCAACGAGGACCATCAAAAACCAACCGCCCTTGTCCCAATAGAAAATAGAATCCGGATTACGGCCGGGGTTGTTGCCGATGGACGGGGTGATATAACTGCAAACCACCAAAGGCGCCAGGGGCAGAAGGTCCCGGCAAAAAGCCAGCACGCAAACACCCATGAGAATATACAGGGTATATACCGGCATTTCCAACGCCCAGATATTGCAGACCACTGCCAAAATTGCCACCACAAACACATAGGTTGAGGAATAGGCGACTTTATCCGCCATATTACAAATCTTGCCATACCAGCCGGAATCAGCGCCGGGTTCAATACGGTCCACAAAGCCACCTCCTGACCGTTGATTTTTTAACATTATAGCAAATTTTTCTTAACAATTCAAGACCGGGTATTTATAATAATTTTTTAAGATTTCTTGTTGACGGTAACCGAAAAATAACCTACAATATCAGTATCTTATGCAGGAGGCTGTGAAATGAAACATATCATTCCTTTCCGCAACTGTCCCGTCACCTGGGACAACGCCCTGCCTATGGGCAACAGCAACTTTGGCGGAATGCTCTATTTTGAGGACAATAAACTTTATATGCCTATGAACCATTATGAAGTTTATTATACCTCCAATGACCGCCCATTCCCGGAAGATTGGCTGAAGCCTGTCTGCGACGACCCCGGTGCACGGCACAGATCCTTTGCTGAGCGCGCCGACCGGAATCAGCCTACCGATGATGAGCCTTACATCAGTTACCGCATCGACCGGGCTACATACGACAAAACCCCCAATTACGGAAACGCCAAGTGGATGGGTGTGCATCCTGCCACCGGTGATATTTCCTTTATCCCCAACGAATGTTTGAATGGCGGCGACAGCGAACTGACCCTCTATGTGGAAAATGCCTGCATCCGTTTCAACCGGAAAACGCAGGATGCCTCTCTGACCGTGGATACCATTACCGCCCGGAAAGATTGTATTGTGAACAAAGTTTCCCAAAGCCAAGAAGGCTTGCTTTCCGCCTTTGAGATCTCTTTGGCACCTTACCGGGATTATGAAGCGCCGGCTGTGGAATTTTTCCAGATCGACGATTCTACCTTCGGCTACACCGCAAGCCGCGTCTTTGAAAATTCGGAAAAAACCTTTGTTTTCAGCGGTGTGGTCCGTCTGATGGGCGCAAAAGGCAAGTTAACTTCCGATGAATACACCTGCCGGGTGGAAATCACAGAAAGTGAAAAGGATTTCTACATTCTCACCGGTATTTACACCCAGTACCGCTATGCTGACACCTTGAAAGAGGGCATCGCCAAGTTGGCAGAGGACACTGCCGATCTGGATGCCCTTTACCGGGAACATCAGACTTACTGGGCTGATTTCTTCCGGAAATCCAGCATTTCCCTGCCGGATAAATTCTTGGAGACCGTGTATTATGTAAACCAATATGCCTTGGATTGCTGTTCCGGAGAAAACGGCTTTATGACCCACCAGGCCTGCGGTCTGAATGGCTTGTGGGATGTTCGCCATCCCACCATCTGGGGAAGCCGCTGGTACTGGGATGTGAACATTCAGGCGGCTTATGCCGGCGTGTTCTCCAGCAATCGACTGAACTTAGGCAAAGTGTTCTCCGACGGTCTGCTCACTTACGTGGAACTGGCAGAGCGGTTTGCCAAGAATGTGCATAATATGCCCGGTGTCGCTTTGGACTTCCCGCCCCAGAACTACTACAGTACCTGGCCCTGGTGCGCAGGCTACTTGTGGAATCAGTTTGAGTACAGCGGCGATGTGGAGTATCTTCGCAAGGACGCCTACCCGCTGTTCAAGAAACTGTGTGAGTTTACACTGGCGCTGTTCCAGTATGACGAGAAGACCGATACATACTATGTCTACCCGGACATTTCTCCGGAGCAGGGCGCGCTTTCCCACAACACTACCATTACCATTGCCAGTGTAAAATATATGCTGCAGTTCACCCTGAAGGCGGCAGAAATTTTAGGCGATAACGACCCGATGCTTGCAGATATTCGGAATCTGCTGGCAAAAATGCCCCCTTATTATTTCTCCAAAGAAGGCACCTGGGGCAGCCATTTAAAAGACGCTATGGAGGCGCCGGACAATCTGTGGCTGCGCCACCCCAGTATGCTGATGCCTATCTTCCCCACCGGCGAGTTTGACCCTCTGTCCACTGACGGAGAAACCTTGAAGAAACTGAGCAATACTGTAGATTACCTTATCGACAACTGCGAGACCGGCATTTTCGGCGGCAGTTGGATCTCTGCCGCAGCATCCCGGCTGGGCAGAGGTCAAACCGCCCTGCGGCTTTTGTATGAGCGGGGTATCGACCATATGCTTCGCCCCAACGGTCTCACCGCAGAGCAGACCAACCGGTTTATGAACTACTGTCTGATTCATCATCAGCCGCTTTACTATCCTTGTATGATGGAGTTTACCGGTCAGATGTTGGCTGCTGTCAACGAAATGCTGCTGCAGTCTTATAACGGTGTGATCCGGGTCTTCCCTGCGATGCCCGACGGCAGCAAAGAATGGGTTCGTTTCCACAGAGGCGGTTACAGCGTGAGCGAATATCAGCACCGCTGCAGAGATTACGATGCCTGGCAGGATGTGCGGTTTGACAAACTCCTTGCCCGGGGCGCATTTGAGATCAGCGCAGAACTGGCCGGTGGCAAACTGCGTTTCATCCGTGTGGACAGCAAGTTAGGCGGCGAAGTGAAGATCACCTCTCCCTATCTGGAAGATGGAATGAAGGTATTCTGCAACGGCAAGGAAATTGCCGCCGTTTGGGAAAACAGCATTCTCTCCTTCCCCACTGATACCGGTTGCACCTACACCATCGCTGAAAAGGCAGATACGAACATTACCTGCAAAGATCGTCCTGATTATCCTGCCGATGGTATGATCCGCACCGCTTACACCAAGCACCGTATATCTTTGGGTGAGACCCCGGATACCCAGTTCTATAAAGCCCTGGACGGCATCTTGTACGACTGGTTTATCGGCGATGCCCGGATGACAAATAACTGTAACTACAAGTTCGACTTCGGCATCCATAAAGAAAAGGACTACGCCTCTCAAATGCCGCTGCAGGCATTTACCTCCATTCCCATGGCCCACACCTCCGGCGCGATCATCTTCCTGGATCCGGACAACTGCCGCTACAAGGTGATCGAGGGTTACGGCATTGTCAGCGACGGTGAGATCACCGCTAAGGAACGCGATCACAGTTGTCTGCTACGGAAGGATTTCCTGGAAGGCACAGAGCCTGCGGAGTTTGTAATCGATACGCCCAGAGGTCAGTTTGATTTCTTCGTTGTTTCCGGTGATACGGAGGAAGACAGTGTTACCATTATTGAAACAGAAAACGGATTCCGTGTGGGCGGCGATGTGGTGAAGAAAGGCACCTGGCAGTACGATGTGGTTCCCGTCATTCACAAAAAAGATGACCTGCTGCGGCTGAAGATCTCCACCAAACCCGGCTATAAATGGAAACTGAATTTCCTCATTATGAACTCCGTTAAGGGTTATTAAACAGAAAAGGGGTGTTGCAATCCTTTTGCAACACCCCTTCTTTTAATTCAACATACCTTCCAAAAATCCTGTGCACAGCAATGCCGCCAGGAACAATAAACAACCGGCAATATTCATAATCCTTCCTCCTTTTTCATATTACAAACCCTATTTACATTTCGTTTCTCTTCTGCTATAATTATTATAGCAATTCTCAGCGGTTTTGAAATCAGTTTACCGCCGTTTTTTATAAGGATTTCGCCAAGATATGTATTTTTGTATAAGGATTTGATTTTATGAAAATTACTGTGCGTCACGATCAGATGGAGGATGTGGAGGGTCTGCATAACGAATACCCTTACGCCTACCACCATGTAGACCTGCGTACTACCCTTATCCCCTGGCATTGGCACGAAGCGCTGGAGTTTAACTATGTGGTCAGCGGTTGTGTAAAAGTGACCACCGCCAATCAAAGTTTGGAATTTTCTCAGGGGCAGGGTTTTTTTATCAACAGCAATGTACTCACCGCCATGGAGCATCTGGGTGCCTGCGTTCTGGATTCCCATTTGTTCGACCCGGTGTTTCTGGGTGGGCATTTTAAAAGTGTTTTTCAAATCAAGTATCTCAGCCCCGTGACCCAAAACCGCCATTTGGAGATCGTTCCGATTCGGGGCGAATCCCAAAAACAAACGCAACTTCTGCAAAAATTGCGGCAGTTATCATCGCTGCAAACTTTAGAAAATACAGAATTTCAGACCCGGAATCTGCTGTCAGAAATTTGGTTGCTTTTGCTGGACACCATCCAGGAACAAGGCAGCGCCAAAGAACAAAATTTCCGTAGCCAGGATCGACTTTTGCCTATGCTCAGTTTTATCCACGCAAACTACCCAAGTAAAATCACCCTTGATGACATTGCCGCCGCTGCCGCCATCAGTCCTCGGGAGTGTTTGCGTTGTTTCCGCAACAGCATTGGGCAATCGCCTATGGAATATCTCATTGCCTACCGGATCAATATGGCAAAAAAACTCCTGCGTTCCACCCAACTGTCCGTTGGAGAGATCGCAGGCAGAACCGGCTTTAACAGCAGCGCTTATTTTACCAAAATATTTCGCCAGTTGACGGAAAAGACCCCCGTTGCCTATCGCAAAGAAGTGAACCGTCTGACGGATCTTTAATATCCACTAACAAAAAATCTCCGAACAAATAATTGTTCGGAGATTTTTTATTAACACGCAATTGCCTTTGCCTTTTTGCGTCCAATGATCTGGACAAGCAGGACAGAACCTACCATCACAAGACCGATGGTATCGGTTACGAGACCGGGATAGATCAGAAGCAGACCGCCTACAGCGCAGAGTATCCGCTCATACCAGTGCATATTCCGCAGGAAGTAACCTTCCAGCGCAGAAGACACGCCAAAAATACCAATCAGGGATGTGATACAGATCAGCACCACCTCGAAAGCGTTGGTATCAATAAACAGCATTGCCGGGTTCAAGGCAAATACATAGGGCACGATAAAAGCGCCCACTGCCAGTTTGGTGGCTGTGAAAGCCGTCTTCATGGGGTTTGCCTGACCAATGGCTGCGCCTGCGTAGGCTGCCAATGCCACGGGCGGTGTCAAGTCGGCAACGATACCGAAGTAGAACACGAAGAAGTGGGCTGCCAGCGCGGGAACACCCATACGGATGAGGATGGGCGCGCAGGTGGCTGCCATAATACAGTAGTTGGCAGTGGTGGGAACACCCATACCCAGCACGATACAACAGAGCATCGTAAGGAACAGCGCAATGATCACCTGGCTGCCTGCCAGATTGACAATGCCGTTAATAATGACATTGGCAAGACCGGTCATAGTGATAGTGCCGGCGATGATGCCAGCCACACCGCAGGCGGCTGCCACGGTGATCATACCCTGACCGCCGGCTGCCAGCGCTTCCCAAATGCGCTTGGGCGTAATGCGGTTGCCCTTGTTAAAGAGGCTCACCACAATGGCTGCCACAATGGCGATAGCGGCTGCGTACTGGATAGAACGCTGGTTTGTGCCAACCAGGTAGATCAGCAAAATCAGCGGCAGCAGCAGGTAGAGTTGCTTCAAAAGGGGTTTGATCCGGGGCAGTTCTTCCTTGGTAAGACCACGGAGACCTTCTTTCTTTGCTTCCAGGTGGACAGCGATGAAGATACCGGCAAAATACAGCACAGCAGGCAAAATTGCACGGACAACGATATTGCTGTAAGGCACACCCACATAGTCCGCCATCAAAAATGCGGCAGCGCCCATAATAGGCGGCATGATCTGTCCGCCGGTGGAGGCAGATGCCTCGGCGGCTGCGGCAAATTCCGGCTTATAACCGGTTTTCTTCATCAAAGGAATGGTAACAGAACCGGAACCAACAGTATTGGCAACGGAAGAACCGGAGACCATACCTTCCATAGCGCTGGCAACAACGGCAACCTTTGCAGGACCGCCGGAAAAGCCGCCAACCACGGCGTTGGAAATGTTAATGAAGAAATCCGCAATACCGGTCCGCTCCAAAAATGCGCCGAAGATGATAAACACCACGATAAACTTGGAGCAGACGTTGATGGGTGTGGAGATAATGCCCTCTTTGCTGTAGAACAGATAAGAGATCATATACTTCAGTTTGCCGATAAAGGTGGGGTTATTCAATCCCCAGACCAAGGCATAGACGATCAGACAGCCGGCAACAATCAAAATGGGCAGACCCACGCTCCGGCGGCAGACCTCTGCCAGAGAGAGCACGCCGATCACGCCGATGATCACCTGATACAGTTCAAATCGGCTGCCTTGCTGGATAATGGTCATGGCGTTGCAGGTGTAATACAAAAATGCGCCAGTACCTAAGATCATTAAGATCCAGTCGTACCAGGGCAGGCTGTTTACTTTTTGCGTACCCTTTTTCGCAGGGAATACCAAATAGCCCAGCATCACGATAAATGCCATAAAAGATGTAAGCCGGATCTCCTCCAGCCAACTGGTGAACAGCGTCACATAAATGCAAAACAGAGAGAATATCGCCAGAACGGTGGTAACGATGATCTTGGGTACTCCCTCCCATATACGGACATTGGACTCACGGTCGAATTTCTTCATCACCGCATCCAGGTCCATCGGCTCCTGCACCGCAGCAGCCTTTTTCTTAAATAATGCCATAGGGCGCCTCCTTAAAACGCATAAGATGGCTGCGGCAAAGTGCCGCAGCCATTTTGTTTGGTTAGCAAAACCTTACTTTACGGTGACTTCAACGCCCTTTTCCTTAAAGTACTTGGCTGCGCCGGCGTGGAAAGGTGCTTCCATACCGGAGGTAGCATTCTCGATGCTCAGTTCTGCACCCTTGCCGTTTTCCTTGGTGATGGCTTCGATGTTATCGAAGATGGCAGCGGTGAGTTTGTAAACGTCATCCTCAGATGCATCTGCGCTGACGATCAGGGTAGCCTTGACGGTAACGGTGGTCACATCTGCTTCCTGCTTTGCGTAAGTGCCTGCGGGAATCTTATAGGTGGTGTAGAAGGGGCAATCCTGCATCAGTTTGTCAGCGATCTCGCCGTCAATGGGAACCAGGTATGCATCATTGGTGGTGCACAGTTCGGTGATGGCGGGGGTGGGAGCGCCGGCAACGATGAATGCAGCGTCGATCTTGCCGTCCTTCAGAGAGTCGGTGCTGTCTGCGAAGGACTGATACTGGGGCTGAATATCCTGCTCGGTCAGACCGGCGGCGGTGAGCACGTCAACAGCGTTGAAATAAACGCCGGAGCCGGGAGCGCCGATGGAAACAGACTTGCCTTTCAGGTCAGCAACGGACTTGATGGCAGGATCCATGGTGATCAACTGCACAGCCTCTGCGTACAGACCGGCAACAACGCGCAAGGAATCGACCTTGCCTTCTTCTTCGAAGGAACGAGTGCCCTGCCATGCGTAAGCCATAACGTCGGACTGAACAGTGCCCAACTGGTAGTTGCCTGCGTCGATGCCCTGGATGTTAGCCTTGGAGCCGTCGGGGGAAACCACTGTCACATCAATGCCTGCATTATTCTTAATGTACTGGCCCAAAACGCCGCCGTAACCATAGTAAGTGCCGGAGGTACCGCCGGTACCCATAGTCATCTTGCTGGAGCCGCCGGAGCAGGCAGCCATGGACAGCACCATCATCAGTGCCAGGACAAGTGCGAATACTCTTTTCATAATACTTCCTCCTAAATTGGTCGTGTCATACAACATAGGTTATATGTATGGAGGTATTATATACCATCGGTCTGCATTTTGCAAGAACAAAATGATAAAAATTCATTTTCTCCCGTTAAATTCTGCTTTTTTCTCTAAAAAACCCAATTGTATGCAAGTATACAATTCATTCAATTCACTTTTCCTGCATTTTGAGACAAAAAAAGCACCGCCGGGTGGCGGTGCTTTTTACTGGTTGTTGTGGCGGTGGTGGGAAAGGTTGCCATCGGTAAGATGGCGCAATTATTGCGTTATTTGGTATGTGCCGGTTGTGACGGTCATAGTGGCAGCGCCGTTTTGGAAACGGTAGCCGGTGGGCAGGACGGCGGTGGCATCCATTCCCTCCGGGATCTGTAGTTCCAGCGTAACGCCTTTATCCGTCCGTTTCCAGGAAACGGAAATTTTTCCGGCAGGAGCAATGTGGTATGCCGAGGCGCTGTCCAGCACGCCGATAAAATTCGGGCTGATCTGCACTTCGTTAATATTCCGCCCGGTAGGATTAAAACATAAGCCTGCGACAGCCTTAATGAACCAGGCGCTGATATCGCCCCATGCATGGTGGTTTTTGGAAGTAGCGGCTTTCTCCAGGAATTTCTCCCAGAGGGTCGTCGCCCCCCTCTGAAGCAGGTTGCCATAAGATGGGAAGTCCGGCCGGGTGATCATTTTATATGCCAAATCGCTGCAGCCGAATTGGGTGAGCACGTGGAAGATCACTCTGCCGCCCAACATTCCCAGATCCATATGGTCATCTGCTGCCTGAATGGTCTGCAAAAGGTTGGCAAAAGCCACATCTTTTTCTGCCTCGTCAAAGATGCCGTAATACAGCGCCATTGCCTGGCAGGTTTGGCAATTGCCCTGCACCCACATAGCATTATCTACCAGTTCCTTGCGGAACGCTTCTTTGTATTTTTGCGCCTCAGTCCGGGCGAAGGCTGCATCTTCTTTTCTGTCGATGGCATCCAGCATAAATGCCAGTTTGTTGGCAAAATCCATAGAAATGATGGTATCGGTAACGATCAGCGGCGCTTTCGGCTTGCCAATAACCACGTGACACCAGTCTCCAAGCCCAATGCTGAGCAACCCTTTTTCATCACACCGGGAACGCAGGTAGCGCAGATATTTTAAAGAGGCCTCTGCAGTTTCCCGGATCATATCGGTTTGTCCGCGATAAATATACACATAGTACGGCAGCCACACCAGGACGGAATCCCAAGCAGGGCCGTTGCCCCAATCAAATCCCCAGCCGCCGGTGGGTACGATGCCCGGCAATGCGCCTTCCGGATTTTGGGCTTTGCAGATATTGCGCAGCCACTCCCGGTAGTTTCTTTCCGGGTCAAAGTTCAAAAGCGCCGCCTCGCAAGTCAGCGCGCCGTCTGCTGTCCAGCCGTTTTTCTCCCGCTGTGGGCAATCTGTGGGATAGTGGTGGAAATTGGAAGTGATGCTCCGGCGGGTAATCCGCTGCAAGGTGTCTGCCACCGGGTCGCCGCAGGAAAAATCACCCCGGGTCTGCAGATCCGTGTGGTACACCAGGTAGGTAAGCAAGTCTTTGGTGGCTTGGGCATCTGTGATACCCGTCACTTTCACATACCGGAATCCGTGATAGGTAAAGGTCGGCTGGTACACTTCCCTGCCCACGCCTTTACAGACATAGGTATCTTTGTGGACGATGTGTTTGTCTCGGGCAAAGTTTTCCCCTTGATACCAAATTTCCTCAAGGTCAATGTCCCCGTCTTTCAGGGAATCTGCGTGTTGCAGACCGATCTTCTGCCCTTTTTCTCCGGAGACGGTCAGGCGGCACACGCCGGCATTGGAAATACCAAAATCATAAATAAAACCGTCGTGGCATTTTACAATTTCCACCGGCTTGATCTCGTGAGTCTTTACAATGGGCGCAACATCCGCAAGGCGCACTTCGCCCTTGGGCGGCGTGGCGGGCAAAGCATTTGCCCAGGCAGCATCGTTATATCCCGGCTTGTTCCAGCCGTCAATTTCAAAATTGGCATCGTAATTCTCGCCGAAGCGATAGTCGTCGCTTCGAATGGGTGACTGGCAAATTTTAAAGCCATCTTCAGAGGATGTCAGCATTTTGCCTTTGCTCTCTACAGTCAAGGCGAACATCGGCGCGCTGCGGAAAGGCGATTTATCAAAATCCCAGATAAAGCCACCGGGATTATTTTGAAAACCGTTGCCCAAAAGTATGCCGATCACATTCTCCCCGGCGGGCAATGTCACATGGTATTGGTCGGCATAAATATAATCGTCGGTGTTGCTGATGTAGGGAGACAAAAATCCTTTGGTTATCTTTTCGCCGTTGAGATACAGTTCGTAAAAACCGCACACCGCTACGGTGATCTTTCCCCGGCAAGACCGGGGCAAAACACAACTTCTGCGAAAATAATAGGCAGGAACCGGATCTTCAAAAGTGTTAAATCTTTCCGTTGCTTTAATAAACAGGTTGGTAAAATCCATCTTTACCGCTCCTTTTCAATTGTATTCATCGTAGCATGCGCACTTAAGTAAAAGATATTTCCATCAGTGTGTTCTTTCCCATTGGCAAACCGTTTACATACACTGTCTTATACTGCTGGAAATAGACGAAGAATCTGTCAAAAAACAGATCGATCTGGTCGGAATCCACCGATCCTTCCACTTTTACCAAAAAGACATCTTCGCCCGCATCCAATTTTTCCTCCGCAAGGGATGCCATCTTTTCCACCGCATCCCAATCTGTAAAACTGCTAACGGTTATATCTGCGCAGGCGAAATCCATGGAAGTATCTTCACATTCAGGCACTTGATTTCCTATTACACTTACATTTAAGAGATCATCGGAAAAACCAAAGAACAATCGCCGATCTGTCTTTTTTTCGCAGGTGTCTTCAAAAGTGGGGTCAAAATTGTAGAATTCACCGTTTAGTTTTGCAACGACCCAGGTATGACCGCTTTGGTCTTCCTTGTTGCTTCCCATAACCTCACAGCATTCCACACCGATCATACGAAACAGCAAACTCAGCATATTGCTGTAGCCATCGCAAACGGTTTGCCCCTTACAAACAGCATCATATAAATAACTTTCGTCCGCCATACTTTCGTAAGTTACATACTCTACATTGTCGCAAACATAGTCATATAAGTATTCCATTTTTGCCTGCTGCGTCTGATACTCCGGCGGTATATTCTGCACCACCTCTCTGCATTTTTCCAATGCCTCCATCTTCATTTCCCAGCGGTTGTCCGTAAACTGATCCATACTGAAAGTTACGCGCTCTCCCAGATAATTGATCGGCTGTTTACTCACTCTCTCATAATCACTATAGTTTTGCTCCAAAAACGGCGAATCCAATGACAAAGACTTTCGCGCATTGGAAAACCGTCTGTCTGCATTCTTTACATACACCGTAAAATGAATGAATCGGTTTTCCATTGCATACAGATAACAGTTATAGATCAGTCGTTCTTCCCTTGACAGTTGATCCCGAAACCAAGTGCCATTGCAGTCCGGATACTGGCTTTCATATTCCATCAGTTCCGGAACAGATACATAACATTCACGAGGTTCTGTGCTGCGGCTAAACTGCACAAAATTGGTTGGATCGCTTTTGTGCGGCTCTACTGTAGTCGCCTCTGTGGGCTCTGTCGTTACCAAAATGGATGTTTCCCCGGCTGTGTTCTCCGAATCCTCAGTCTTGCAGCCGGTGCACCCTATAACCGTAGCCAATGCCATCAATAAAATCAACGTAGTTTTTATTTGTTTCATTTACCGCACCCCCTCTTTTTTTATTATAACACAGCGGAATTTTATATACAACATTCGATTGCGCCATTTCTGCGCCAAATGCGACCTTTACGCCCCATTTTCCCGGCATAATAAAACCGGTCGAATTACCGCGATATTTTTAGGGTTGACAAACGAAATCTGTTGTGGTACAATACTTTGGCACTCAAGAGTGCCTCAAACATCGCGGAGTAGAGCAGTTGGAAGCTCGTCGGGCTCATAACCCGGAGGTCGTAGGTTCGAGTCCTGCCTCCGCAACCAGAAAAAGAAAACCACACCATTCGGTGTGGTTTTTCTTTTTATCCGGTTTGTGTAGCAAGCCTTGACCGACCTCCGGGTTA
>JAZQBF010000035.1:0-15030 GCA_045545615.1 Faecousia sp. | reverse complement strand
GGCGGGCAAATACAAAGACGCCCTGTGGCTTTGCGGCACTGCGGCGCGTCTGCCGGTTGCAGAGGGCAGTATTGGCTTGCTTACCAGTTTGTTTGCGGTAACTTTGCCGGAGGAATTTTTGCGGGTTTTGCGCCCTGACGGGGCGTTTATTCAGGTTTTAGCGGCGGCTGACCATCTGCTGGGGTTAAAGTCCATCATTTATCCCCAATTGACAGACAAGCCAAAGGACAGCACGCCCGAATTGCCCGGTTTTACCTTGGTTGCAAGTGTACCGGGGCGGTTTTCCTTTACTGTGACCGGCGAGCAGGTGCAGAATTTACTGGCGATGACACCCCATATTTACCGCATCGGCCCGGAGGGACTTGCCCGGCTGCAGCAGACGGAAAGTTTGACGGATACCGCCAGTTGCGTAGTGAATCTGTACCGACCAAAGTAACTTTACATTTTACGAAAATGTTGGTACAATAGCAAAAAGATTGCCACACCAATTTCAGGAGTTTTGTATGTTAGATAAGTTGGTGGCGGTGGAAAACCGCTATGAAGAAATATGCGCCCGCTCGGAGCAGCCGGATTTTTACGCAGATCCCAAAAAGGCTGCTGCCACACTACGGGAGAAAAATGATTTAGAGCCTATTGTGGAGGCTTTTCGCGCCTATCGGCAGGCACAGCAGGATATGGACGACGCCAAGGAATTGATGAGCGACCCGGAGATGAAAGAACTGTGTCAGCAGACTTTCCAGGACGCCAAGGCTGCCTCGGAAGATCTCTACCGGCAGTTGCAGATTCTGCTTTTGCCCAAAGATCCCAACGACGGAAAAAGTGTCATTATGGAGATCCGGGGCGGTGTCGGCGGTGAAGAAAGCGCGCTTTTTGCCCATTCTCTTTTCCGGATGTATACCATGTATGCCGCCCAAAAGGGTTGGAAAGTGGAACTGATGAACTACACGGAAACGGAGTTAGGCGGCATTAAAGAGGCGGATTTTGTTATCAATGGCGCCGGTGCTTACTCCCGGCTGAAATATGAATCCGGTGTCCACCGCGTTCAGAGAGTGCCGGAGACAGAATCCGGCGGCAGAGTCCACACTTCCACCGCAACTGTGGCAGTTTTGCCGGAGATGGAAGAAGTGGATGTGCAAATCAATCCGGCGGACATTGAGATGCAAGTGTATCGCGCCAGCGGCGCCGGCGGTCAGCACGTGAACAAGACCAGTTCTGCCGTGCGGCTGATCCACAAGCCCTCCGGCATTGTGGTGGCCTGCCAGGAAGAGCGCAGCCAGTTGCAAAACCGGGAAAAATGCATGCGGATGCTTGCCTCCAAACTTTACGAGATCCAGCAGGAAAAATTATCCAGCGAGGTCACCGGTATGCGCCGCAGTCAGGTAGGCACCGGTATGCGCAACGAGCGGATCCGCACCTATAATTTCCCCCAGGGTCGTGTGACTGACCATCGGATCGGTCTGACCCTTTACAAAATCGATGCCATTATGGACGGCGGTATCGATGAGATCATCGATGCCCTTGCCACCGCTGATCAGGCGGAAAAGTTAAAAAACGCGCAATAACTTTTTACAAAAAACAAATTGACAATGGACAATGGGCAATGGACAATTAAGGTGTCGCCGCCGGCGACTATTTAAATAAATCGGCAAAGCCGATACTATAATCGTCAATTATCAATTGTCAATTGTCCATTATTCAATAAAGGATAAATGTATGGAATATATTACAAATTCCCCCGAGGAAACAGAGGCTGTAGGCGCCGCGTTGGGCAAAGTTTTGACCCCTGGCAGTATCATCGCCTACAAGGGTGATCTGGGCGCGGGCAAAACCGCCTTTACACGGGGGCTTGCCCGGGGTTTGGGGGCGACAGAGCAAGTTACCTCCCCCACATACACCATTGTAAATGAATATCTCTCCGGGCGGATGCCCCTTTTCCACTTTGATATGTACCGGCTGCGCAGTTCCGACGATCTTTGGGACATCGGCTGGGAGGATTATCTGGACCGGGGCGGTGTATGCGCCGTGGAATGGAGCGAAAATGTAGAAGACGCCATGGAGAACGCCATCTGCGTCTGCATTGAAAAAACTGGCGACGAAAGCCGCCGCATTACCATAGAGGGAGGGGAATGCCTTGCTGATATTAGCCTTTGAAACATCTGCAAAAGCCTGCTCTGCGGCGCTTTTGAAAGACGGCGTTCTTTTGGGCGAAGCCTATCAGAACACCGGGTTGACGCACTCCCAGACCCTGATGGTGATGGCGGAAGATCTGATGAAGCAGTGCGGCATAGCCATTGGGGATATTGGCGCGGTGGCGGTTGCCGCCGGTCCGGGCAGTTTTACCGGTGTGCGCATCGGCGTTGCCGCTGCCAAGGGATTTGCCTGGGGCAGAGAACTTCCCTGCTACGGCGTATCCACTTTGGAGGCAATGGCAGAAAACCTGGGCGTTTACGATGGTTTCGTTTTGCCGGTGATGGATGCCCGGCGGCAGCAGGTATACTGCGCCCTGTTTAAAAGCGAGAAGGGCATTTTGACCCGGGTGAAAGAAGATCGCGCTATTGCCCTTTCGGAACTGGCAGAAGAAATAAAAAATTTGCAAGAACCAATATTTCTTGTTGGCGACGGCAGTATTTTGTGCTATAATACCCTTAATGAAGATGTGCCGGCGCTAACGCTTCCCCCGGAACATCGGATGCATCAACGGGCAGCCGGCGTGGCGCTGGTTGCGCAAAAGATGCTTGACCGGGGCGAAAAAGGCGACGGCGCTGCCCTGCAACCTAACTATCTGCGGCTTTCCCAAGCCGAGCGGGAGCGCCTGGCAAAAGAAGAGAAAACAAACTGAAGGAGATAGAAAAAATGGCAAACGTACATGTTTTGGACCACCCCCTGATTCAGCACAAACTGGCGATCCTTCGCAGCAAGAACACCACCGTTAAGGAATTCCGCGAACTGGTCAGCGAGATTTCCGGATTGATGTGCTATGAAGCGACCCGGAATCTGCCCACCAAGGAAGTGAAAGTGCAGACCCCCGTGGCTGAGGCTACCTGCCGCCGTCTGGCTGGCAAGAAGTTGGCGATCATCCCCATCCTTCGGGCAGGTTTGGGTATGGTGGACGCTATGGTGGATATGATCCCTTCTGCAAAGATCGGTCACATCGGTCTTTACCGTGACCCGGAGACCCATCTGCCGGTGGAATACTACTGCAAGTTGCCGGAAGACATTGAAAACCGCCAGGTTTTCGTGGTTGACCCCATGCTGGCTACCGGTGGCAGCGCCATTGCCGCTATCGATTTTCTGAAAAAGCGCGGCTGCAAGAACATCATTATGATGAACATTATCGGCTGCCCCGAGGGTGTTGCCGCTGTGCAGGCTGCCCATCCGGATGTGGAACTGTATGTTGCCGCTGTGGACGAGAAACTGAACGAGCACGCTTACATCGTTCCCGGTCTGGGCGGTGCCGGCGAGCGTATCTTCTGCACAAAGTAAGTCGGGATGCCCCGACGGGCAATTCGTTACCTACGCGAATCTGATCGGCGTTCCGCTATAACGCTCGGTAACAAGCATTTATCATATTTTTAAAAAAAGAGTGCATCTTTCGATGCACTCTTTTTGTTTTATCTGACGTACTCGATGACCACGCGGCGATTGGGCTCGGTGCCAACGGAGTAGGTGGTGATCCGGTCCGTATCCTGCAAGGATGCGTGGATCAGGTGACGCTCGTAGGCGTTCATAGGCTCTAAGGTGGTGCGGCGGCGTGCCTTCAGCACCTGCTGCGCCTTTTTGTGGGCGTAGCGGCGCAGGGATTCATCCCGTTTTGCCCGGTATTCCTCTGCGTCCACATTGATGCGGATGTGACCTTCTACATTCCGGTTGATGGAGTAGTTGCACAAATGCTGGATGGCATCCAGGGTATCGCCACGGCGACCGATCAGGTAGCCCAGATCTTCGCCAACCAGTTCTACGCAGTAGGTGTTCTCCTCGCCCTTCCAGGCGTGTGCCACAGCAGAAGAACCCATCTGCTCCAGAAGACCCTTCAGGAACACCTCGATCTTCTCTTCCACACTGCCGGGCTCGGCAGGGGCGAAAACCTTAGGCTCTTTGGGTGCTTTGGGGGTTTCGACCTTTTTCTCAGCCTTAGGCTGGGCGGGTTTTTCTTCCTTTTTCGGCTGTGCCTTGGGGGTCTCTTTTTTCGGTTCTTCCTTGGGCGCAGGTGCCACTACCTTGGTCTTGTTGGAGCGGGATGCAGAACCCAGGGCGCTTTTGGGCGCGGCAGGCTTGGGATCGGGGACTTCGTAAGTCACCTGTACTTTGGCAGGGGCAGCGCCAAAGCCAAGGAAACCTGCCTTAGCCTGGGAAAGCACCTGCACGGAAACGCTGTCCCGATCCAGACCCAACTGGTTCAGGGCGGCTTCGATGGCAAGATCAATGGTCTTGCCGGTAGCAACGATGGTTTTTTCCATTTTCTTTATTCCTCCGTTTGGGAATTGTAGCGGTTGGGGTCATAGGCGCGTCCCTTGGCGTAGGGGCGGGCGGGGTCACCGGAAAGGACAGTTTCCTCGGTTTCCTCTTCTACCAGACCTTTTTTGGCTGCATATTCCTTGGCCGCGGCTGCCTTGGCTGCCGCTTCTTCTTTCTGCTGCTTTTGCTGCAGTTTCTTCTTGCTGGTGTTTGCGGTGATGCCGTCGGGATTGGCGGCGCGGCGCTCTGCCCGGATCCGCTCTTTCTCTCTTTCCAGTTCCTCTTCTTCCAGAGCCTTCTGCAGACGAACAGCATCCTCAGCATCATAGATCTTGCGGTATTTCTTGGTCAGGTATACATCGATCAGGATGGACACGATGCCCTGGACAAACCAGTAAAGGCTCAATGCGGCAGGCATAATAAAGCCGATCCAAAGGCTCATCAGCGGCATGGTGAACATCATCACCTTGCTGGTCTGATTTGCCTGGGAATTTTTAGCGGCTTCCTTGTCTTCCACGCCCTTTTCGTTGGTGACCAGGGAGTTGTTCATCTTCTGGGAGATGAACATTGCCAGCACCTGGCTGCCTGCGGACAAGATAGGCAGAATAACCGCCCAATCGATCTTTGTCCACTTCCAGAACTTGAAGTCCGGGATCCGACCCAGGTCGATGCTCAGGAAGTTAAAGTTTACGCCTTCCAAAGTGGCGGCAGAAAGATCGGGGATCTTCTCTACCAGCGCATCCTTGAACTGGGGAATCAGTTGCGCGGCAACGATCTGCTCATAACCGCGGCCGGAAGAAAAGGCATCGGCTGCAAGACCCTTCAGCGCTTCCACGATCTGTGCGGCATGCTCTGCCGTTTCGTGGAGAATATAGGTGATGGGCTCACGGACGACCGTGTAAAGGGGCAGCAAAATCAGCAGCGGCACAAAAGACCACAGACAGCCGCCGCCCATAGAGACGCCTTCTTCTTTGTACAGCGCCTGGATCATTTCGCTTTGCTTTTGCTGATCGTTGGCGTATTTTTTCTGGATCGCCTGCAATCTGGGGGTCAGGCGAGACATTTTCATAGAACTTTTTTTACTTTTGGCGGTGATGGGAAGCAGAATGACCTTAACCAGCACCGCAAACAAAACCAGCGCCCAGCCATAGTTGGCGGTCAACTGATAGAGCCAGTCCATCAGATAGCCGAAGGGCACGGTAACGATGTCGGACAATTTAAATGCGAGAAACATAATCTTCCTCCTAAATTAAGGTACGGGGTCATAAGGGTCGCCCTTGTAAAAAGGGTGACAGCGGCACAGCCGTTTCACGGCAAGCCAGCCGCCCTTGGCGGCGCCGTACTTCTCGATGGCCTCTAATGCATAATTAGAGCACGTGGGGGTAAACCGGCAGCGGGCCGGAAAATATGGAGAGATGCTGCGTTTATAATACCGAACCAGTTTCAAAAGAAGCGTCTTCATTTCACCGCTCCTCCGGGCACAGAACGCCCGCTTTTTCCGCAAGGGACAAATACGCCTTGGTCATTTTTCCAAAATCTGCATTTACGCAGCGGCTTCTTGCCACCACCACAATGTCCCATCCGGGAGTAAATCTGTCCTCGTTCAGTCGGTAGATCTCCCGTAAGCGCCGGCGGACACGGTTACGCACCACAGCGTGACCTAATTTTTTGCCTACCGTCACACCTACCCGGTTGATTCCCAGGCGATTTTTTCTGGCGTAGAACACCAAAAAGGAATTGGCGTGACCGGAGGTGGCATACAACCGCCGGAAAATATGATTCAGTTTTAAACTGCAGGAATATTTCATTCGGTATCTCTCCCGAGACATAGTAGAAACGGTTCAACGCTTCACCGCTGATGCACCGCATCGCAAAGACAAGCGTTGAACCGTTTCGCTATGAGCAAGCGCCATAGGCTGCTCACACATTTTGTCACATTCGTGACCACTTCCGCGTCGGTAACCGTTGGTTACGCAATTAAGCGGACAGAACCTTGCGGCCCTTTGCACGGCGGCGAGCCAGCACCTTGCGGCCATTGGCAGTAGCCATTCTCTTGCGGAAACCGTGGACCTTGGATCTGTGACGGCGGCTGGGCTGATAGGTACGCTTCATATCGGATACACCTCCTGTTAGGCCGAGAGGGCTCGAACCCAAATAGGTTTTCAGATGTCTGCCTTTCCCAATACAGCAGAAAATCCCTTGATAATACGGAAAGTATTGTCTTCATGATTTTCTTTGTCTTGAAAAATGCAGACTACCGAAAACTGCTTTGCACCTCTCAGTAGTTGATTTTTGATTGATTTTGACGCAGATGACGCTGCCTCGCTGACGCAAGGCAAGGAAGATAATGCAAAAGCGACAATGCGCCGCTGAGAGGCTATTTCGGTTCGAGCCCTCTCAGCCTATGCTCGACAGCCTTTTGGCTGCAGCGGGACATAATTTCTGACCATAGATGGTCATTCTACGGTATTATAACCGAAAAATCCCAATTGGTCAACAATTATTTTTGGCGGGATGCCCGGGCAGAATAAATTCCGGTATGTCGGGGTGCCCATTATTGGGAGGTGGCTGGAATCTTTGGTTTCAGCCGGTGGGGTAGCGTCTCCCCCCGTCAGCGTTGCTGACAGCCCCCTCGTCAGAGGGGGCCATATAAGTACGTCACAAATTTTGAAGCGCGCAAAAAAGAGGGCCAAAAGGCCCGCTTTTTGCTGTTTTATCCTAGAGAATCAGTTATCTTGCGTCTTCTTTTTCTTGTTTTCCAGTAAGAGCAGTACTGCCAGCATCACGATGCCCACACCGCTGAGCGCGGTAACGGCAAGCATCAGCGGCAAATTCGTGCTGTCGCCGGTGACGGGGGTTGCCGGGGTCTGGGGTTCGGTGGTGGGCTCTGTGGGTTCTGTGGGTGTTTCGCTGGGTTTTTCCGGCTCTTCGTAGGTGTTTTTAAAGAGGATGGTCGCTTGGTATGCCGGGGTGGCGGTGAGTGTGCCGTCGCCATTGTCCACTACGGTGACTGTGACGGTGAAGGCGGTGTTATCGTAGGTGACGCCGCTTTCGCCCAGCGCTGCTTCCACCACGGTATAGGTATGGGTGCCGGGGGCGGTGTAGCGGATGGGGTCAAATGCAATCGTGCCATCGGCAAGGTTTTTGCCGGTTGCCACAGTTTCGTCGCCCTCCAGTACCACAAAACTGAACTGGCCTTCTGTCATATCCTTCGGCTGTTCGGTTTTCTTATCGGTGTAGGACTTTTGTCCCTGGAGTGTCACGGTCACAGGCTCTACTGCATAGCCGTTGGTGAAGGTGGCAGTATCGGCATTGCCCGTACCGGGGCGGTACATCGTAACCTGCGCTGCCAACTGCCCGTCGCCGGGGTCGGTGACTATGACGGTGATATGATACTCGCCTGCATCATAAAGGATACCGCTCTTGTCGCCCGGTTCTTCCTTCAGCACATAGTAGTATTCGCCTTCCTCGCCATCGATATAATCCAGTCGGAAACTGAATGCGCCAGCGCCGACAGTAACCCTGTCGATGGGCGGGGCGGAGATGATGAAGTCTTCGCCGGTCTTAAAGAGACCAAATGTGAATTCCTGATTGGCAGCAGGAACATTGGTCCAATCGCCGGAGAGCAATTTGGCTGCCGGGAGGGTCACCTGCACGCCGGTAGCGGCGTAGTAGTTGGTGAACAACTGGTCGTTATAGCCATTGCTGGGGATCACAGTCAGAACGCCCTTATCGTGGCTCACCGTTGCCGATACGGTTTTTACCTCGGTGTCGTAGGTGATGCCGCCCAGGTCGCCGGGGATCTCCTTAATATAATAGGTGTATGTTGCGCCCAGGTCGCTGGTGGTATACTGGATCTCCGGGAAGGTGAATGTGCCGTCCGGTCCGTTGACCGCGGTGGCGATGGGTGTGCCGGTGCACTGGGCATTGTCGTAAAGACCAAACTGGAACTCGCCGTTATAGAGCATTCTGCCTTCCAGTTTCTTCTTGCCGCCGAATGCCACAGATGCCGTGCCGGTGACTGTGTAGGTGTTGGTAAACACCGCCTCGTTGACGGGATCGGCTTCGCCTACCTTGTGAATGACCTGGTGGGTGGTAAGTCCGCCTGCGCCGTTGTCGGTTACGGCAACGGTGATGTGGTATTCCGCTGTGTCATAGAAGACACCGTTATACACACGATCCTCTGCGCCTGCGGGCACAGTTTCGGTGAGTTTATAGTGGTAAACGCCCGCTTTTTGGTAACGGAGACCAAACAGCGTGGTCGTTCCGGTATCTGCGGTATCTGCATAGGCATCTGCGCCGGTCAGAGGAACGAATGCGCCGTCGGTACGAACCAGGTGGAACTGGAATGTCTCGCCGGTTGCCAGGGGTCTGCCGGTGAGGGATTTGCGCACCGGGATATGGGTCTCAATACCGGCAAGAATGTAGTCATTGACAAATTCTGCGGTGACATTTGCCACAGCGCCGCCAGTTGCCAGGTCGGTCAATGTGCGGCTGGTGACTTCCAGGTCGCCGTTGGCATTGGGTTCTGTTACAACTGTGAACAAATACGCCGTGGGATCGTAGTACATTCCGTTCTTGACGTACTTTCCGCTCTGTGCATCCCAGGTTGCGTCTGCAGGAATGTCCTCCACCACTTTATAGTGGAACGTTCCCTGCTGATCCAGGAAAATGTTGAAGGTGGCTTTGCCGATTGCGGAAGCAGTCACTTTCGTGCCTGTTGCACCCGGTGTCACATTGCCCTGGTCATCGCTGGGATACATAGTAAAGTGGAAGTCGGTCAAATGCTTATCAATACCGGTTGTGTTGTTCAGGGTCTTTTCCACTTCCAGCGTGGTGCTGGTAGAGCCCACTTCGTAGATATTTTCGAAGGTGGTCTCGGCGGTGATGCCGGTGTTGTTGCCGGATACCGTGATATTGGCTTCTTCCTTTACAGCGATCTCCAAAACGCCGTCCATATCTTCGTCGGTGACGTTGATCTCAAACAGAGCCTGCTGGGTGGAGTAGTCCATACCGGGTGTGTCCGTACCGGCAGGGGTTTGCTGGGAGGGTTTCAGTTCCACAACCCGGAAGTAGTGGGTGCCTAAATCGTCAAATGTCAGGGTCCATACGCCGGTTGCGGCGCTGTTTTTGGAAACTTTCAGGAATTCTTCACCGTTATCGGCAGTCACATTGGGGTATGTGCCGTTGCTGAGCAGGTGCTGCAGAACAAACACAAATTCCTCATTGCCGGTGTAGGGAGATTTCTCTGTAAGGACCTTATTTACCTTGATCTCCAGGGGTACATCCACCGGTGTAAAGGTGTCGGGATAGCGATTGACAAAGGCTGCCAATGCCTCCTGGTTGGCGCGGATAGCGCCAGTTGCCTGGGTGACCGCCTCGCCGTTGATGCTCTCCAGGGCAAAGCCGGGTGTGGGCGCTTCGGTGACGGTGTAGGTGGTAAATTCGGGAATGGCGTAGATGGTAACGGATTCTTCATTCTTTAGGGTGATGGCTGTGCCGTCTACATAGGTCAGGTAGCCATCTGCGCCCACTTTTACATCCTTGTTTGCGGATGTGGCATAGGTCTGACCCGCGGTGATCTTGTCGCCGGTGAGTTTGACCTGGAATGTGAAGACCTTGTTCGCCAAAGCAGCAGGCGCGGCGGGAAGAGAATGGGTCACATCCTTTTCGATCACCAGATCTCCAAAACCAACAGGTGCGTTGGTAAAGGAAACGGGAACGATCTGCTTTACGCCCTGGCTGTAGGCAGGCACGGTAAAGGTTGCCACGCCTGTCTGGTCTGCGCCGTTTACGGTGATATTTTCCACCTTATAATTGCCGTTTATCTGCTCCGTGACTGTTACGGTAGTGCCTGCCGGGATGCCGGTGATATACGCGGTGACATCCGCGGGCATCGTCACGGTGAACTGTCCGTTATTGACAGCGGACATTCTCACGCCGGCGAGGGCATCGCCGTTGGCATCGGTCAGTACCGGCTGGGCGGTGGTGTCAGAAAGGGTCACGGCAAAGGTAAATTGGCTGACGCCGTCGATAGTGCCTTCCACCTGCTTGGTCAGGGCAAAGCCGGAAGCCGGCGCGATGGTCACGGTGCCGTTGTTGCCCAAGTAGTTGTAAACATCGATATTTTCATCGGCGAAAATGGCAGGATAGTCGGAATAATCCAGCGTGCCGGTGGTGTTTGCCATTTTGTAGTTGCGCATCCGGGGCAGTTCCCGGTAAGCCGTGCCCGCAGGCACATACCAGTAGCCATCTGCGTTCTTTTGGGTCTTGCCCAAAGTGGTGGCAGACAAGGCTCTGTCCACTGTGGTGCGGCCGGTTGCGTTATAAATATGATAATCGTGGTGATAGCCGGTACCGGAGGGCTGGGTATCGCCGGAGACGGGGTTGCCGCTGGCATCCAGCACCAGAGAATCCTCGGTGAAGTAGTAGCGGCTGTTTTCCAGCGCCGGGTGGAAGTGGGCGTCGGTCACCACCGCGGTTTCGTGCTCTTCCGGATCGGGAATGCCGTTGCCGTTACGGTCGTTGCCGATGGCCCAGGAGTTGGTATACAGATCCACAGAGCCGTCAGCATTGCGGTGGACGTGACCACCTTTTGCCAGGTGTTCGGCGATCTTCTGCTCCATATTTACGGCGTTGATGTCGCTGCGCAGACCTACCTCAAACACCAGTTGGATGGGGTCTGCATCGGTACGGACCAAGGTGTCCACCGTTTCCGGATCGTTCTCCGTCAGGGTCACCTTGTAAGTTACCATAGGCAGCAGCGCTGCAGGAACTTTGAAATAGACCGTCTGGTGGAGGGTCTGCAGATTGGTGCGGACCTGCACTACCACGTGCATCATATCGCTGTCGCCATTGACGCCCAAGTAGCCGTAGGATTTGTTGGCATAGACAGCGCCTTCTGCAGCGGCGTAGCCCACATCCTTGTCCCAGAAACCTACATAGTTGCCCGCCCCATCGGCGTACCAACCCATATAGTTGCTCCAGTTATTGTCGTCGGCATAGTAGATCTGCTCATCCAGGAACGCCTGGTTGATCAGTTGTTGCGCCTGGGTGGTGGTCATTCCGGGGATCCGCTCTTTCACGGTGCGCACCAGTTCGTTGCCCAAGTCGGTGGGGGCATCCGGAGTGCCCATTGTGCCCTCGTTAAATGCCTTGGCGATCTCTTTGCCGGTGAAGTGGCTGTCGCCCAGCAGGATGCCTTTCATATCCTGCACTTGCATCAGTTCGCCCAACTCGTCTTCAAAGGTAACGTAGCCGGAAAGATCTGCGTTGCCGCCGGTCACCAAAGTTGCGTAGGATGCAGCCTTCAGTTCGATCTCGTCTATGATGCTCTTAAAAGAATCGATGAGGCCCTGGGCATCGGTGGCGTAGAAGTATTTATCCACATAATTCATTGCGCTGACGGCGCTTTCCCGGGTCACATACAATGTGCCCTGACCAGAGATCACATCCACGGTGCTGCCGTTGGTGGCTGCCAGGTAGTTGTTCCAGTAACCCTGGAGTGTCTCGCTGTTGCCGGTGGGGTAGAGGGTATTGGTGGCATTTTGGCTGTTCTCTGTGCCCAAACCTAATGTGAGGAACAAGACCTCTGCCGCATCGGCGGCATTTTCCTGATACTTGGCTGCCACGCGGCCTCTTGCATAGGCGGCGGTCAACTGGGTCAGGAATGTGATCTGGGCATTTTCCGCCGTGCCGTCGCCAACGCTGGAGTTGCCGATGTCGGTGTAACCGGGTGTGGCGATGGTGGGCGCGCCGTCGGTCATCAGTACGATGACGGGCAGCCGCTCTGCACCTGCGCCCACCTTGCCCTCGGGCACGGTGGTGTCGGTAACTGCCAAAAATTCATTCATTGCCTTATAAAGGCCGTTTTGCATATATGTACCGCCGGTGACGGTCTTGGAAGAAGCGGTCACGTTGCCGCCTTCTTCTGTCTTTAAGCCGGACTTGACGGAAACTGTGATGCTGGAATTGGCGGGAACATAGGTCGCCTGACCTGCCTGCTGCCAGGAGCCGCCGCCGTACCAGTTGCGCACATATTCATACAGTGTGCTGGTGGTGGTAGGCGCAGAAAGGGACAGATATTCTCCGCTTACGCCAGTGTAGCGACCCAGGGGCAGCACCACAGTAGCGGTGCTGGGTGTGGCAGCCTGGTTGCTGGCGGTGTTGCCGGAATAAAGCACCACACCCACCCGGTTGTTGACGTTTTGTTTCATCAAACTGTCGATCACATCGTTGGTGGAATCCACCAGCGCCTCGATGATGTCGGTATTGATGCCGCTGACTTCCCAGTAGTTATTGCCCTGGCGGACATAACCAACGGAATAGGTGTCGTCCACCATTGAGCCGGAAAGATCCAGCACCAGCATAGTGTCGGTGGGTGCGGAAGTATGACCGGTGATGGTCATATTGGATGCGATGGTAGACAAGGCGACCAGGAAATTGTCGCTGTCTTTCAGGGTGATGCCGGGCAACTCGTTGGTCGCCGCGCCAAACACGGACTTGTCCGACCACACCATACCGGCAAATTCGGTGTCCATCTTATTGGCGCCGAAATACTTTTCCCAGTCAATGGTTTCAGGGTCGGTCTTCTTGCTGCCGGCAACATAGCCGGGTGTTGCCACGGCTTCGGCTGTATTTGCCACTACCGGCAGCAACCCTACCAGCAGCACCAAACTCAGCAAAGTAGAAATGATTTTTTGAAAAACAGTATAGCGCTTGTTCATAGCAATTCCTCCTTGGGGTTAGCAATATCGTCGTCTTGGCGGTGTGTTGCGTGTCATAAAGTGGGTGATGGCTTTTTCCAGTTTTTCGGAGTCTGCCGGTGATTCTATAAAGTAGGCAGCCCCTACTTCGAAGGCTGTCAGCCCCAGTTCCGGTTCGCCGATGAGGATCACCGGGAGCAGGGAGCATAATTGCTGCAGCAGCCTTTCGTCTGTATGTCCTGACAACAGCGCCAGGTCAAATTTTTCTGCCTGGGCGGCTGTGGTTTCCAGCAGTTCGTGGGGCAGCGGGAACAAGGATATTTTGGGGATCTTTCCCTTTGGCAGGATGATCTCGTCTGCCAGGCGGCTGATCCTGTACCGCTCTTCTGAACTCTGTATGCAAATGGCTACGCGCATAAGCCTTCGCCTCCTCTCTTATAAGACCACTATAATTTGCCAAAACTGCAAAATCAAGGCACTTTGCACGAAATGCGCCCACAGCGACATGAAATGCAGTCGGGATGCCCCGACGGGCAAATTCGGCGGCGAGTCGCCGCTGACAATTCGCTACGAACACTATTGGTAATCGTGATTCCGCTGTATCGCCCGGTAACGTGGAGATTCCTCGACACGCAGTTCGTTACCAACTTGGGAAGATGTCGCAGTTCCGTTATAATGCTCGGTAACGAACAGAATACATATCTTTAAATTCCGGTTTATAGAGTTTGTAGGGCGGGGGTTTACTCCCGCCGGATAGATAGGTTATTTGGTAACGGCGGGACCAAGGCCCCGCCCTACAGCATTAACCAACTGCTCCGTAAATTAGAAAATGTTCAGTCGGCATACGACCGTCTGTTTCTGCATAGATTGTCCCAAAGGGGGTTTTGCTATGAGAAAGCGGGAGATATGGATCGCCGCAGGGGCGATGATTCTTGCTGTTGTGATGGCGGTGGGGCAATTTATCTTCCCGGCGGTACAGACCGGGGCGTGGGGACTTTCCTTTCAAACGCCGGGGCAGCCGCCATCAGGACCGGCATCCAGCGCGGTTTTAAAGGACTATGACGCGGTTTATTTAGGAGACACTTCCCAAAAGGTATTATATTTGACCTTTGATGCTGGCTACGAAAACGGCTGCACGGAAGAAATATTAAACACTCTGAAAAAGCACAATGTGCAGGCGGCGTTCTTTTTGGTAGGCAACTACATAGAAAAAAACGCCGACCTGGTGCGGCGTATGGTGAACGAGGGGCATATTGTGGGCAACCACACCATGCATCACCCGGATATGAGCAAACTGCGCGACAAAGCCGCATTTGAGCAGGAACTGACCGGGCTGGAAGATCTGTTCCGGGATACCACCGGCAAAGAACTGCCCAAATTTTACCGCCCGCCCCAGGGAATATACAGCCGGGAAAATCTGCAAATGGCAAAGGAACTGGGCTACAAGACGGTCTTTTGGAGCCTTGCCTACGCGGACTGGAACAACGACAGCCAGCCTACAGCGGAGTATGCCTATAACAAACTTCTGCCCCGGACACACAACGGAGCGGTGATTCTGCTCCACTCCACTTCTAAGACCAACGCCGCTATCTTGGACGAACTACTCACCCGGTGGAAAGGGATGGGATATACATTTGGGAGTATTGATGCGTTGTTTGACTAAATTTCGGTTTATCGAGGTGTTCCAAATCACGCACTGCACTCGCAAAGCCTCCCTTGTGTAAAGGGAGGTGGGCGAAATCTTTGATTTCGCTCGGAGGGACTGCGCAAAAAATCTACGACGCCCACAAGCACTTCCAGCAACACCGTAACACAATCCCCCACCGCTTCGCGGAGCCCCGTTTGCACAAGGGGGCCTCTGCATCGTGCG
>JAZQBF010000034.1:0-4306 GCA_045545615.1 Faecousia sp. | reverse complement strand
CTTGTAACATCTCAAATAAAAAACGGAACCCACAATGTGGATTCCGTTTTTTGGTCGGAGTGTCGGGATTCGAACCCGAAGCAGGGCAAGCCCCGCTTGAGGCGAATGTCCCCACTCGCTCTTCGCTTCGCGAAAACCGCTCGGGGATGACACCAAGAGGCCTCGGGTTCTTGTAACATCTCAAATAAAAAACGGAACCCACAATGTGGATTCCGTTTTTTGGTCGGAGTGTCGGGATTCGAACCCGAGGCCTGTTGGGCCCGAACCAAGCGCGATACCAAACTTCGCCACACCCCGTCAGCCTATGTATTATATTGGAATTTTATCCGCTTGTCAAGCCTTCAAACCGGCATTTTCCCAGATGTGTTTTCGTAAACTCTATTTGGGAGGGAATACAATGGGCTATCGAATAGAGTACGGTATATCCGGTAGGACGGTTATTTATGACATTGAGAAAGATAAGCGTCGAAAATGGCCGAGTAAAGTACTTTGTATTTTGCTGATTACCGGTGTTTTGATACATGGTTTTGTGAATAAGTGGATTTGGGATGTGTTGTTTCCCGGTTATAACGATGGGACAATTGTTGCCGCGGATCATATGATCGAGCAGATTAAAGAGGGAGAGTCTATTGGCGACGCGGTTAGCGCATTCTGCAAGGAGATTATCGTGGATGGTCAGTAAATGTGCGAAAATTCCACTGAGCGTGTCTCCGGCATTTTTGCTTTTTGTTATTTTCTCACTATTTTTAATTCCGATCAGATTTTTGTCTTCCTGGATGTTTGTTTCTCTGGTACATGAACTTTGTCATTACTGGGCGCTGCGGATTTGCAAGTGCCATATTGAGTCTGTGTACATTGGTGTTGGCGGAGCAAAAATCAGAACGGAACCTTTGCCGGAATGGCAGGAATGTTTTTGCGCACTTGCGGGTCCATTTGGTGGAATGACATTGACACTTTTGGGGTCAGTAACGCCTGCGGTGGCGCTATGCGCTTTTTTACAGAGTGCTTATAATTTGCTGCCTATATACCCGCTGGACGGCGGCAGGGCTTTGTACAGCCTGATAAGAACAATTTTTAAACCCGACACTGCTGAAAGATTTATCGTATTCTGGACGAAGTATGTAACGGCGGCAATTGTCTTATCTTGTGTGTTTGCAGCCTTTCGGTGGGATATGGGACTTCTGCCGCTTATTGTTGCCGTTATTATTATCATTCGAAGCAAGAAATCACTTGCAAACATCGGGGGAAGAGAGTACAATGTGTTTAGTTATGATAACAAAAGGAAACTTAACAATCCACAAATGAGGTATTCCGATAATGATTCAACTGGTGCGTATATTGCCTTCTGTACAGAAACCTGCCCGGTACACAGGCGGCGAATATAACGAGATAAAGAAAAATATAGAGGACGTGCGTGTGCGTATTGCGTTCTGCTTTCCGGATACTTATGAGATCGGTATGTCCAATGTAGGCATGCGGATCCTCTATGGTGTTATGAACGAAATGGAGGGCGTATGGTGCGAGCGTGTTTTTGCGCCATGGGCAGATATGGAATCGGCTATGGTGGACAATGATATTCCGCTCTGGGCGTTGGAAAGCCGGGATCCGGTAAGGGATTTTGATATGATCGCCTTTACAATCGGTTATGAGATGTGTTATTCCAACATTCTCAATATGCTCCGTCTTTCCGGCGTGCCTCTTCATTCTAAAGACCGCGACGGACTAAAGAATATTGTTTTTGCAGGTGGTGTTTGCGCGTTTAATCCGGAACCCCTGGCTGAATTTATTGACTTTTTCTCCCTTGGCGAAGGCGAGGAGATCACACCGGAGATTATTCGGCTTTACGATACCGCAAAATCGGAGGAATGGACAAAGGATGCTTTCCTGCGGGAAGTTGCAAAGATTCCCGGAATCTATGTTCCTTCCTTTTATGAACCTGTTTACAATGAAGATGGAACGATGCAACGACTGATCGTGAAAGACGGCGCGCCGGAAACCGTTACAAAGCGGATCATTGAAGACTTGGACGAAGCATATTATCCTACGAAAATGATCGTTCCCTCAACCGAGATCGTACACGATCGGGCAAACTTAGAAGTGTTTCGCGGCTGCATTCGTGGTTGCCGATTCTGCCAGGCAGGTTTTTCCTGCCGTCCGGTGCGAAAGAAGAGCGCCGATGTTTTGTATCGACAGGCAGTGGAAACTTTGGAAGATTCCGGTCATAACGAGATCACTCTGTCCAGTTTGTCTACATCTGACTACCGACAGTTGAAAGTATTGACAGATGAAATGATTCCCTACTGTATGGATCACAAGGTAAATCTGTCTGTTCCGTCATTGCGTGCGGATAACTTTTCAAGAGAACTGATGCAAAAACTTCAGACACTTCGCAAGAGCGGTCTGACTTTTGCGCCGGAGGCAGGCACACAGCGGCTTCGCAATGTTATCAACAAAAACCTGACGGAAGATGAGATCCTTTCTGCGTGTATTCACGCATTCTCCGGTGGCTGGAACAATGTAAAACTCTATTTTATGTTAGGCTTGCCCACCGAAACGGATGAGGATGTTTTGGGCATTGCGGAATTAGTCTTTAAAATTATTAATGCATGGAAAGAACACGCATCCAATAAAAAACGAGGCTTACGTGTGCACGTTGCAACGGCTTATTTCGTGCCGAAACCCCATACGCCTTTCCAGTGGGAAAAGCAGATCACACCGGAAGAATATCTGCGCCGTTGCAAATTGCTGAAAAGCCATTTTTATTCCAAGTCTATCGAGTATAATTACCATGGCCCGGAACTGAGCAGGCTTGAGGCAGTTATGGCCCGTGGTGACCGTCGCATTGGCGCGGTGATCGAAGAGGCTGTTAATCGCGGCGCCCGTTTGGACGGATGGGACGAATTTTTCGCATACAACACTTGGCTGGATGCATTTGCAGCCTGCGGGGTGGATCCGGACTATTACACAGTTCGGGGATTTGACGAAGAAGAAATGCTTCCTTGGGATATGTTTGATGTTGGCGTGAATAAGACTTTTTTGCATAAAGAAAGAGAAAAAGCATACAGCGCTGCTGTAACGCCTGATTGCAGACACGGCTGTAGCGGATGTGGCGCAAATCGTCTGTTGCAGGAGGTAGGTTGCGATGTATAGAATGCTTTTTGAGAAGACTGGCAATGCCGTTTGGATCTCGCACCTGGACCTGATGCGTCTTTTTCAGCGCGCCTTTAAAAGGGCTGGTTTGCTGCTAACACACACCCAGGGTTTTAATCCCAGACCGTCTGTATCCATTTCTCTGCCTTTGTCTGTGGGCGTTTTCAGTAATTGCGAGTTGCTGGACTTTGATTTGGATGGAGAGAAAGTTGATTGCGCTGAAATTGCAAAGCGATTGAATCAGACACTTGTTGATGGGGTTCGGGTTCATTCTGTCTATACAGACGGCAGAAAACTTCGGGAACTTTCTTTGCTTTCCTGCAAAGTGATCTTGGAATATGACGATGGCGTGCCAGCCGGTGGATTGGCGTCTGTTCAGAATTTGTTTTCTCAACAAAGCCTGATCGTACCGAAGAAAACGAAGAGTGGATTGCAGGATCAGGATATTATTCCTATGATCCGCAAGATTGCTATTTCGGAGACGGATAACACCCTGGGGTTGGCAGCCTTGATCTGTTGTCAAAATCCCAGTTTAAACCCGCAGCAATTGGTAAATGCTATTGCAATACACCTGCCGCATTTATCACCGGATTTCTCCCGGTGCTACCGGCAGGAATTGTATGATCACAAAGAAACGATATTTAGATAAGGAGAACACTATGGAAATCAATCCCAATTATATTTTGGAAGATTGCCCGATTTGCAGAGGTAACGGCTTTCTGATGCACGAAGGCGGCTGGAACGTTCAGGTGGAATGCAGCGATTGCAGCGCCCATACCGTTTATGTGGAATATACTTCTGACGCAGAAAAAAAAGCGGCAGAGGAGCAGGTTGTGCGTCTTTGGAATTTGGGCAAAGTCATTAAAAGTGACGTAGGCGAATAATTTTTCGAAAAACATAAAAATAATGCTTGCATTTTTTGTCACGGTGTGTTAATATACTTTGGCAACAGCGTGTTGCAAGCATATTTCCGGGTGTGGCGAAGTTTGGTATCGCGCTTGAATGGGGTACAAGAGGCCTCGAGTTCGAATCTCGACACACGGACCAAAAAGCAAAAACGACTATGTTGTCTTTGCTTTTTTCTTTCTTTTTAGTAGGTGAATGCTATGGATCAACAGATTCAAAAATTGTATATCGAAGCCACATCTGCCTGCAA
>JAZQBF010000033.1:0-4126 GCA_045545615.1 Faecousia sp. | reverse complement strand
AAGACCCCGCCCAGACCGTAGAACTGGCAAAGTCCTACCAGGCGCTGGGTCTGCTGGTCACCCTCACCGGCAACTCCGTGAAGCACTGCGCCGACTCCGGTATGAACCTGGGCGAAGGCGTTCGTGTTGTGCCTCTGGGCTATGAAGACCAGAGCGTTATCCACGTGGTTTCTGTTGCCCTCCGCGCTGCTCTGATCTTCGGCGCGATCCAGCCCGGCGACACCAAGGCGCTGTACAAGTACACCTTCGACCGCATCCGCGCTTTCGTAAACGCTTACAAGTCTCTGACCGACGAGATCGTTTCCTATGGCGCAGGCGCTATCCAGTTGGGCTTCCCGGTCATCTCCAACGAGACCGAGAATATGTTCCGTGTTCCCAAGAGCCTGATCCAGCAGTTGGACACCTCCAAGTGGAACGCCACCTCTCTGGAGGCCCGTGAGATCAAGTTGAAGATCACCAAGATCGACATTCCCGTTTCCTACGCTTCCGCATTCGAAGGCGAGATCATTCGCCGTGGCGATATGCAGGTGGAAGTGGACGGCTCCCGTGTGGACTGCTTCGAGTTGGTCCAGACCAAGGAACTGCAGGAAGTGGAAGATCACAAGATCACCGTCATCGGTCCTGAGATCGACGACATCGAGGTGGGCGCAAAGATCAGCCTTTCCTACACCGTGGAAGTTGCCGGCAAGGCTATGCAGGCTGACTTTGAGTCCGTTATGGAGCGTAAGTTCCATGCTTACTTAAACTGCATCGAAGGCGTTATGCACACCGGTCAGCGGGATATGATCCGTATCCGTATCTCCAAGGCTGACTACGAGGCTGGCTTCAAGTTCGCACATCTGGGCGAAGTGCTGTACGCCAAGATCAAGAGTGAATTTGAGGCAGTTGTGGACAAGTGCCAGGTCACCATCGTGGTGGATGCCGAGCAGAACAAGGCTCTCCGTGCTGCCGCCAACGAGATCTTTGCAAAGCGTGACGACCGTCTGCGTTCCATGACCGACGAGTCCGTTCCCGTTTACTACACCTGCATTATGTGCCAGGCATTCTCTCCCAGCCACGTGTGTATCGTCACCCCCGAGCGTTTGGGTCTGTGTGGCGCTGTGTCCTGGCTGGATGCCAAGGCTACCAACGAACTTGACCCCACCGGTCCTTGCCAGATCGTTCCCAAGGAGCGCTGCATCGACGAGCATCTGGGTCGTTTTGAGGACGTGGATGAGGCCATCGAGAAGTACTCCCACGGCGCGCTGGAGCACGTGACCCTGTACTCCCTGTTCCAGGATCCCATGACTTCCTGCGGCTGCTTCGAGTGTATCTGCGGCTTCGATCCTTTCACCTGCCAGGGCGTTATCATCACCTGCCGTGAGCATGCAGGTATGACCCCCATGGGTATGACCTTCTCCGATATGGCTTCCCAGACCGGCGGCGGTGTGCAGACACCCGGCTTTATGGGTCACGGTAAGCAGTTCATCTTCTCCAAGAAGTTCATCGCTGCCGAAGGCGGCCCCATCCGCATTATGTGGATGCCCAAGGATCTGAAAGAGCAGGTCCGGGAGCGCCTGGATGCCACCGTTAAGGAAATGTACGACATCGACAACTTCACCGATATGGTCGCCGATGAGACCATCTGCACCGAGGGTGAGGAATTGATGAACTGGCTGGCAGAAGTGGGTCACCCTGCACTGGGTATGGAACCCTTCGAGATGTAAGCAACAAAAAAGACCAACCTGCAAAGGTTGGTCTTTTTTTTAGCGGATCTTTTGGCGCATCTGCGTGTTATTGAAGCCGCCATATACACAAAAGTTGACAGTTGACAGTTGTCAGTTGACAGTTGTGGTGTCCGCAAAGCGGACGGATTGAAATAAAGACACCTCATCCGTCACCTTCGGTGACACCTTCTCCTCAAGGAGAAGGCTTTTAAATCTGTCGGCGGAGCAGACACCGCAATTGTCCATTGTCCATTGTCAATTGTCCATTGTCAATTGTTCATTGCGCGCTTGTAGATCAGCAGGGTGTCTGCTGTTACGGGGATGTCCCGGGTGGCAGGGCCTTGGATGGTTTCGCCGGTGGCCTCGTTTATCCAGCAACCGGTGGGGAAGGGGACTTTTCGGGCGGTTTCGCCTTTATTCAGCACCGGCGCGATCAGCAAGTCGTCACCCAGCATAAAGGTATCCGTCACGGTGGCAAAACCCTGATGGGGGCAGACATACTCCAAACTCCGCACCATGGGTTCGCAGGTTTCGGCTGCCTCCTTGGCTAACTGCCAAAACAGTTCCTTGTACCGGCTGTGAAGCAGAGCCGCCTGGCGGCACCGCTCTGCATTTTCTTCATCCAGCACCCGCCAGGGAGCGGCGGAAAACTGCATCATAGGCATCATCGCCGCGCACTGGGCGTAGCGGACGAACAGTTCCTCATCCAGCCGGCCGCTGTTGCGCAGAAAACTGCCGTATTGACCGCCGCCGATCATATCGGGACAGCCAAAACTGTAGCCCAGAAGACCTTGCGCCAGTATATGGGGAACCAGCGCCCCCAGTCCGTTGGTGAGCCAGGTGTGTTGCTTGTCGCAAAGCCGCTGTACCAACGCCTGACCGCCACACTTAAAGCAGGCCCGGTACTCGTTATAGGCATATCGCAGACCGAATTTTGCCCACAGTTCGCTGTGTCCGTTGGGGGTGGTGGGGGCGTAGGTCACATCCTCGGCGTCGTAGTACAGAGGGTCGCCGGCGTCCAGTTTGAAGCCGTCAATGCCGTATTCGGTCATCAGTTTTTCGTTTTGCTCTGTGAGCCATTCCACGGTCTCGGGGTTGGTCATATCCAGCATTGCGGAGTAGCCGTCCCACCAGTGCTTGATGGCTACCTCCCCTTTGGGGTTGCGGATCAAATAGCCCTTTTGCTCTAGGGTGCGGAAGGTGAGGGTGTCCGGCGTTACAAAGGGGGACTCCCACAGCATCACCCGGAAACCCCAGGCGTGAAGCCTATCCACCATACCCTTGGGGTCGGGGAAACGACCGCTGTGGAAGGAGAAATTGCCAAAATGCTCCGCCCAGGTGGCGTCGATCATTAGTACGCCCGCAGGATAACCCTTGTTTACAAGGTTTTCGGCGTAGGCCAGCACATCTTTCTGATTTTGGTTGAACAGCAGTTCGATCCAGGTATTAAACTGGGGCGCGGTGAAGAATTCCGCCGGCGGTACGACCCCGGATGCCGGGAAAAACCGCTGGGAAACCGCCTGAAATGCGCCCCGGAGGGTGCCGAAACCCTCGCCTAAGTGCAGTTCGTCCTGGGTTTCCACCGTGAGAATTCCATCCTGAAAAGTAAAGGCGAAGCCGGTTTCACTCCAGATATAACGTCCCTGGTTGCTGATCAGCAGCGGCGCGGCTTGATTTTCCGTCAGGTTGACGGTCAGATCCCGGGAAAAGGTGGTTTCTGCGCTGTAGGGCATCTGGTGACCGTCGAAAACACAGCCACCGTACCAGTATTCCTCCGGGAGAAGGGGGAGCGTCAACTGTCCCCGGTGTATCCTCTGGGTCATATTCAGGCCTCCTGCAAAATTTTTCTTATATTACCACAAAAAGACGGCGTTTGCAACCGGGGGAAACACATTCGCTATATGCATATAGTTGTGCGTTATGGTGTCGGCAGAGCCGACGAAAAATACCTTCCCCCGGGGGGAAGGTGTCACCGAAGGTGACGGATGAGGAATGCGGGCGGAAACTTACATTCTTCGTGTTTGTTTCAATCTTTTGAAAATGTTAAGATCTCGCCGTTCCTCATCCGTCTTTTTGCTACGCAAAAATCCACCTTCCCCCCAGGGGAAGGTATGGGTGCGGTGGGGCGACGAACATTGCATTATTTCAATTTGTCGCGGAGCGACACCGCAATTGTCCATTGTCAATTGTCCATTGTCAATTGCTTTGCAATGTGCTGCGTCCATTTTTGGCATTCTTCGATTGTTTTCGCTTCTGCCATGACCCGGATGCAAGGCTCGGTACCGGAGGGGCGGAGCAGCACTCTGCCGTTGCCCGCAAGGGCGGCTTCTGCCTCTTGCAGTGCCTTTTGGACGGCGGGATTTGCCATTGCGGCGGCTTTGTCCGTTACTTTTACATTGATAAGGTGCTGGGGGTAGATG
>JAZQBF010000032.1:0-1680 GCA_045545615.1 Faecousia sp. | reverse complement strand
ATTTATTATGCTAATCAATGTTACGCTGAACTTCTTCCTCAAAAGAGAAAAGGAGTAATTTATGTTGAATCAATCATTATCGAATAAAAGAAGAATCTATGAAGTGACAATGAAAACACTGATGTTGTTGTCGATCGGTCTAACTGTAGCACTAACGTTGTTTCTACTTATATATATTTTAATGAAAGGTATTCCTAACATCACATGGAAACTGTTGTCTACAAAGCCAAGTTACCTGACAGAGAAAATCGGTATCCTGCCAGATATTCTGAACACGATATATATTGTGCTTGCAACGTTGCTTATTGTACTCCCGTTGGGGGTAGGTGCAGCCATTTATCTGACTGAGTACGCATCAAACAAGAAGGTGGTTGCAATTATTGAGTATGCCGCAGAGACTCTTTCCGGCATTCCATCTATCATCTATGGTCTGGTAGGCATGCTACTGTTCTCCAACAACATGGGGACTTGCCTGATGGCCGGTGCATTGACCTTGGTAATTATGAATCTGCCAACCATTATGCGCACCACACAGGAGAGTCTGAAAACCGTTCCCCATTCTTATCGAGAAGGCGCATTTGGCCTGGGAGCCGGTAAGTGGCGTGTAGTCCGTACTGTTGTTCTTCCCGGTTGTGTGGATGGTGTTATCACAGGTTGTATTTTATCTGTTGGACGTATTCTGGGCGAATCGGCAGCACTTCTCTTTACCGCAGGCTTTGCTCACGCGGTGAATGGTATTATTGATGGTTTGGGTGCACCGGGTGCAACACTGACCGTTGCCCTCTATTTTTACGCTAAAGAACAGGGCGAGTTTGGTGTGGCTTTTGCTATTGCTGCTATCCTAATGGTACTTACTGTGCTGATCAACTTTGCAACTACACTTGTACAGAAGCACTTCGCAAAAAGGAGAAGTTTATGAATAATATTATCTCAGTTAAAAATATGTGTCTGTGGTACGGCGACCATCAGGCACTGAAAAATGTAAACATTGAAATTCCCGAAAAGAGTATTACCGCTTTTATCGGCCCTTCCGGTTGTGGCAAGTCCACTTTTCTCAAAACTTTGAACCGTATGAACGACCTGATTCCCAGTGTGAAGATCACCGGCGACATCCGCTATGAGGAAACAGATATTTTTTCCAAGGAAGTGGATGTGAACAATCTCCGCAAGGAGATTGGCATGGTGTTCCAAAAGCCGAATCCTTTCCCTATGAGCATCTATGACAATGTTGCATACGGTCCTCGTACCCATGGTATCACCAACAAGGTGCAACTGGATGAGATTGTAGAGCAGGCTCTGCGTGATTCTGCTATTTGGGATGAAGTAAAGGACAGACTGAAGAAAAATGCCCTTGGCATGTCTGGCGGTCAGCAACAGCGTCTGTGCATTGCAAGAGCGCTGGCTGTTCAGCCTAAAATTTTGCTGATGGACGAGCCTACTTCTGCCCTTGACCCTATTTCCACGTCACGTATTGAGGAACTGGTTATGGAGTTGAAGGAAAAATACACCATTGTTATGGTGACACACAATATGCAGCAGGCCGGTCGTGTATCTGACTATACTGCATTTTTCCTGCTTGGGGAACTGGTTGAGTTTGGGAAAACTGAGAACATTTTGTCCCAGCCGCAGGATAAGCGTACTGAAGGTTATATTACAGGCAGATTTGGTTAAGGAGGACGG
>JAZQBF010000031.1:0-5182 GCA_045545615.1 Faecousia sp. | reverse complement strand
CCCTTGGGGATCTCCATAGCCAAACCGGTAGGCACAAATGCCGATGCCCCGGGGGCAATGGTAATATCCGTTTCCAGACAGGCATACAAGTCTGCCCCTGCCGCCTCGGCAGAACCGTAGGTAGGCAAAATGGCATTTTCTTTCAATTTTTTCACGGAAATCGTATTCATACTCTGTCTCTCCTTAGGGAATTATTGTGTTCAGAAAATCGATGATCATTGCGGCGTAATGTTTTTTATCCTGCAGGAAACTGACGCCGTGACCGGCTTTTTCCACAAGCAGCAATTGCTTATCAGCGCAGCAGGCATCATAAGATTCCTGTGTCATAGATGATGGCACAAAATGATCTTCTGTGCCGTGGATCATCCGGATGGGCAGGCGGCTCTTTGCAAGGGTCTTGCGGGTATCTTTTTCGTAAAAAGAGAATTTCGCCACCACCCTGGCGATTTTATCCCCTATCCACACAAAGGGGGCTGCCGGCAGATGGACGGTTTTTTCAAACACCCGGCTGATGATCTCCCCCGGTGTGGTAAAACCGCAGTCTGCCACAATACCTTTTACATTTGCAGGAAGGGGCATATCTGCCATATACATGGCTGTGGACGCGCCCATGGACAAACCGCTGATCATAATGGGGTAATTGCCGAACACACGGTTGTGGTATTCGATCCAGCACGCCATATCCTCGCTTTCCCGGATACCGAAGGTGATGAATCTACCCTGGCTCTTTCCGTGGCTGCGCTGATCCGGGATCAGCAGATTGAATCCCAAATTGTGGTAAAAATCAAAGGCGAGACCAAAATCCACCAATGGACAACTGCGATAGCCGTGGACCAGTAATACCGTACCTCTGGCATTTTCTGCCGCAACCCACAGTCCCCGAAGTGTAAGACCCTCCCGGGAAGCGACAGAAACAGCCTGGGCATTGTGGGCATTGAGCCATGTATGGGCACTTTGGATATGCCCGCTGAATTTTCCGTAGGGGGTTTTCTGCAACGCAATTTCATCCAGCCAGGGCAGTTCTTTTTGTCTGCCACATGCCATAAAAAAGGTAATGACACCGACTGTAAGGGTCAGAACCGCTATAAGTCCCAGAATAATGAGAACTATGCTCATTGGGGTTGCTCCTTTTTTCCCAATTTACCGAAGAACCGGAAGGACAAAGGCCACAAAATTCCAGCAACGATCACGATCAGGAAATACCGCGCGCCTCTGCCAACTGATTCACCCAGCAAAGCATTCAGTGGCGTTTTCAAGCCGCTCTTCACAGCCAGCACCAAGCCAAGGCCAACGGCAACTTTTATAATTTGCGCCCACCAAACTGCCTTCACTTCAAAATTTAGCCACTTCTCGTCTGCAATATACACCACAAGCAATCCCAGCAATGCCCCGGAAAGGGTGTAGGCATTTTTTACGCCCGATGCCAGATTATGCGGGTCGATATCTGTTGGGAACGGGAAAAGTTCTACAAAGCAAAGGAACAGCGCGGCAAGAAGAGTCATACATCCCAACAGCGCCGGGACATATTTTTTGGTTTTGCCCAATATGACCGGCCGCAAAAGGAGGATCAGCGCAACCGCCATTGCCGCCGCCACCAACACATCCAACGGTGTATGGACGCCCACATACATCCGGGAAATGGGCACCAAAATCGCGATCACAATACACAAAGTTTTAACGATCCGGTTTTTCGCTGTGTAGGCAATGGCGCCGAAAGTTCCCACAGCGCTTTGGGTATGCCCGCTGGGAAAACTATAGCCCGTTGCCGCCTCCCTCGCCTGCTCCAAAATAGTAAACTCCGGGTCTAAGACCCAGGGTCTGGGAATCCGGAACAAAAGTTTCATAAATTGGTTCAAAATCGTGCCGATAAAGCCCACAGACAACAAATAATATCCCCGGTATTTATCAAAGCACCAAAACATGATCAGCGCGGCGACTAAAAATGCCGTCTCCTCTCCCAATTGGGTGATAAGCAGCATAAATTCGTTCAAACCCGGTACGCGGATATTTTCTAATATACGTAAAAATCCCATTGTACGCCTCCTTGTATGGCTTTATATGGCAATTATACATAGAATTTACAAAAATGTAAAGTTATATAGTGGCAATCCTCCGCAGGATGGGTTATAATATAGTAAAGTTGAAAGGAGTTGGGAATATGCTTTCCTATATACCCTATTTTTACGGTTTTGACTGGACATACATTACCATTGTGCTGCCCTGTCTGTTGCTGGCAGCATTGGCAAGTTACGGCGTTAATTCCACATTCAAGCGCTACGCAAAACAACATTCTATCCGGGGTATTACCGGCGCGCAGGCGGCTGAGCGGGTGCTGCGCAGACACGGCGTTTCCAATGTACGCATTGAACGGGTAGGTGGTAATCTTACAGATCACTATGACCCCAAAGCCAATGTGATCCGCCTGTCGGACAGTGTATACAACGCCACTTCCACCGCCGCCATCGGTGTTGCCTGTCACGAAGCGGGACATGCCGTACAGTATGCCCAGAGTTACGCCCCTATCAAACTTCGGGCGGCCATTATTCCCATTACCAACATCGGTTCCCGGCTGGCAATGCCGCTGATCTTGCTGGGCATCGTATTTTCTGCTTTGGGCAACGCCTCCTACACCCTGGTATATGCAGGAATTGCCTGCTTTAGTCTGTCACTTGTGTTTCAACTGATCACCCTGCCGGTGGAATTCAACGCCAGCCGCAGAGCCATGGTGGCTATGGAAGAAGCAGAATTGCTCACAAGCGAGGAACTGAAAGGCGCAAGAAAGACCCTCACCGCAGCAGCCATGACTTATGTTGCTGCTGTAGCCGTTGCCGCTGCCCAACTTTTGCGGCTGATTTTACTCTTTGGCGGCAGACGGAGAAACGACTAAAAATGCCATTTTTTACCGCTCCGGTATTGACTTCCGGGGCGGTTTGTTTTATACTTTTGAAAGTGTGAAAAGTATGAAAAGTAGGAAAGGGTGATCTACTTGGCAAGTGGCAAACATATCTTGGGCAAAGCCAATGCCCGGCGGGTTTTTGGCACCGCCAAAGTCGGTGACCGGGGACAGATCGTGATTCCAAAAGAAGCGCGGGAACTTTTCGGCATTCAGTCGGGAGATACGCTGCTGATTTTGGGGGAAGAAGATACTGGTTTGATCGTATCCCGCCCGGAACTTTTAAGCGATTTGGCAAACCGGATCTTTGACAATGTAAAAAGCGAGGAGAATGAATAATGGAAGAACTTTTGGAATTTTACATCGGTATGGGCATCTCCCCTGCCGTTTATGAATACGGCGAAAAAGCCATCGCCAAACTTACCGAGCGATTCGACACCATCGACAAAGTAGCAGAGTACAACCAGGCAAAGGTCCTGCTGGCGATGCAGAAAAACCGGGTATCCGCCGCCTGCTTTGCCGCAACCACCGGCTATGGCTACGACGACGTGGGCAGAGATAATTTAGAGCGGGTCTACGCAGATGTTTTCCGCACGGAAGCGGCTTTGGTACGCCCGCAAATCACCTGCGGTACTCACGCGCTGACTGTGGCGCTGTCTGCAAACCTGCTGCCGGGCGATGAACTGCTCTCCCCCGTGGGTCTTCCCTATGACACTTTGCAGGAAGTCATCGGCATCCGGGAAAGCCCCTGTTCTTTGGCAGAGTACGGCGTGACCTACCGGCAGGTAGACCTTCTGGCTGACGGCACTTTCGACTATGAGGGCATCCGCGCTGCCATCAACGAAAAGACAAAACTGGTCACCATTCAGCGCTCCAAGGGTTACGCCACCCGCCCCACTTTCTCCGTAAAGCAGATCGGTGAACTGATCGCATTCTGCAAGTCCGTAAAACCGGATGTGATCTGTATGGTGGATAATTGCTACGGCGAGTTTGTGGAGACCATTGAGCCCTCTGATGTGGGCGCGGATATGGTGGTAGGTTCTTTGATCAAAAACCCCGGCGGCGGTCTTGCACCCATCGGTGGCTACATCTGCGGCACAAAGACTTGCATTGACCGGTGCGCCTACCGGCTCTCTGCCCCCGGTTTGGGTCAGGAAGTGGGCGCAAACCTGGGTTTGATGCCCGCACTGTATCAGGGATTCTTCCTTGCGCCCACGGTGGTGGCAGGGGCAGAAAAAGGCGCGATCTTTGCCGCCAATCTCTATGAGCCTTTGGGTTTTAAGTGCGTTCCCAACGCCACAGAAAGCCGCCACGACATTATCCAGGCTGTGGAACTGAAGAGTCCGGAAGGCATGATCGCTTTCTGTAAGGGCATCCAGGCGGCTGCGCCGGTGGACTCCTTTGCAACACCGATGCCCTGGGATATGCCCGGTTATAACGACCAGGTGATTATGGCAGCCGGCGCATTTGTGCAAGGCTCGTCCATTGAACTTTCCGCTGACGGTCCTATCCGGGAGCCTTATGCGGTGTACTTCCAGGGCGGTTTGACCTGGCTGCACGCAAAAATCGGTATTTTAATGAGCCTGCAAAAAATGGTTGATGCAGGACTTATCACATTATAAAGAGAGGTTTCATTTATGTCTTGGTTATTCTTTGCCATTGGCACCGCAATTTTATGGGGTACTGCCGAACTTTTCTACAAAAAAGGCGCGCAACCCGGTGAAAAGTATTCCCATCTGAAGATCTGCATCTGGGTCGGTATCGTTATGGGCGCCCACGCCATCTTCACTCTGTTGACCCAAAATATTAACTATAACCCGGTGAATATTCTTCGCTATCTCCCTGTTTCTCTGTTTTACATCGTCTCCATGGCGTTCTCCTATTTCGGTATGCGCTTTTTGGAAGAATCCATCTCTGACCCCATCGAAAACACCGCAGGTGTCATTTGCGTCCTTCTGTTCGCCATTTTTATGGGCGATAAGTTCAGCGTCCTGACCTGGGTTGCCATCGCAGTGATCGCCGTTGGTGTCGTAGGTGTTGGTTTCCTGGAAAACCGCGGCGAGACCCCCAGAAAGAAAAAGCATGGCAAGAAACTTGCCATCGTAGCATTCTGTATGCCCTTTGTGTACGCCCTGCTGGATGCCTTCGGCACATTCCTGGATGATGCCTTCTTCCTGATCGAAGATGTTCCCAACTCCCCCCTGGTCGATGTGACCGAGGATACCATCGAGGCTGTAGCCAACACCAGTTACGAATTGACCTTCGCGCTGTTTGCCCTGATCCTGTTCA
>JAZQBF010000030.1:0-10101 GCA_045545615.1 Faecousia sp. | reverse complement strand
TTGGCGTGTTAAAAAAGTACCGAAGGCCATAAAAACCTTCGGGACAAATAATTGAAAGAACAGCGATTAACGCTTGGAGAACTGAGGTGCGCGACGAGCGGCCTTCAAGCCGTACTTCTTTCTTTCCTTCATTCTGGGGTCGCGGGTCAGGAAACCAGCAGCCTTCAGAGTGGGGCGCAACTCGGGGTTCAGGGTCAGCAGGGCGCGGGAGATGCCGTGACGGATAGCGCCGGCCTGACCGGAAACGCCGCCGCCGGCAACGGTGACAACGATGTCAACCTTGCCCAGAACATCGGTGGTGACCAGGGGCTGACGGACAACCAACTTCAGGGTGTCCAGGCCAAAGTACTCGTCGATGTCGCGACCGTTGATGATGATAGAACCGGTGCCGTTTTCGAATACACGAACACGGGCAACGGAGGACTTACGGCGACCGGTGCCGTAATGATACTTCTTCTTGCTCTCGTACATAATCGATTACCTCCAAATCAGTCCAGGGTCCAGGCTTCAGGCTCCTGAGCGGCGTGGGGATGCTCCTCGCCCTTGTACAGGTGCAGACGACCCATGCAGTTGCGGCCCAGGGTGTTCTTGGGCAGCATGCCCTTAACAGCCAGTTCCATAGCGTAGTCGGAGCGGTTCTCCATCATGATGCGAGCCTTGGTCTCCTTCAAACCGCCGGTCCAGCCGGATACACGGTAGTAAGACTTCTGGTCCAGTTTGTTGCCGGTGAGAACAGCCTTGTCGGTATTGATAACGATGACGAAATCACCACAGTCAACGTTCGGGGTGAAATCGACCTTGTGCTTACCGCGAAGCAGGTTGGCAGCGATCACAGCGGTGCGGCCCAGGGGCTTGCCTGCTGCATCGATCACATACCACTTACGCTCAACGGTCTCCTTCTTAGCGAGTGTAGTGGACATTATGCGTTCCTCCATAGGTTAAATTATTTTGACAAATTCATATATTCGCAGTAAAATAACTGCAAAACGCTTGATTTTTATACCATAGGAAAAATCAAATGTCAACCATAATTTTGCAAAAATTTGTGAAAACATATCAAAACTCTTAAATTCTCTTAAATTCGCTCAAATGCTCTTAAATGCTAACTTCTTATTTTTGGTTAAAACGGAGGCTTTTCTATGCAAAAATTGGTCGGACTTGTGCGTAGATGCGTAGAAGACTATCAGATGATCAAACCCGGCGATAAGATCGGTGTTGGCGTGTCCGGCGGCAAGGACTCTCTTGTGCTCTTGGTTCTGCTGGCGGAACTGAAAAAATATAACCATATTCCTTATGAATTGGAGGCCATCACCATCGATATGGGATTGGGTATGGACTTTAGCGGCATCGCATCTCTCTGCGAAAAACTGAATGTGCCTTTTAATCTGATCAAAACCGAGATCGCGCCGATTATTTTTGACCATCGCAAAGAAAAGAATCCGTGCTCAATGTGTTCCAAGATGCGCCGTGGGGCGTTGAACCAGGCGCTGCTGGATAAAGGATTCAATAAATTAGCCCTTGGTCACCATTATGATGATGCCGTAGAGACATTTATGATGTCCCTGCTGTTTGAAGGCAGGATCAGTTGTTTCCAACCGGTGACCGATCTTGACCGCACCGGCATTATTCAGATCCGCCCTATGCTGTACATCCATGAGCGTACTGTGGATAATTTTGCTACCCGGGAACAACTGCCGGTGCTGACCAACCGCTGCCCTGTGGACAAGACCACGAAGCGGGAAGAGGTAAAGAAACTTGTCTATGAATTAAGCAGCACATACCCGGATCTGAAAGAGCGGATATTCGGCGCAATGCAGCGATTCCCGCTGCCGGAATGGGAACCCAAGGGTCGCTATAAAAGACCCAAAGACGACAGTATGAACTGACTGCCAAATGGGAACACTTTTTCCAAGAGGTGGTAAATATGGTAAAAGGCATATCCCGGCAAGTGATCGTTGTCCATTCTCCGGATCCAAAACTGTTTGAGCAGGCGATCTTTATTCTGAAAGAGGACGCAATAGGCAGGGAAGGGGTCACGGATGAGGCGCTGCTTAAAGAGGCAAAGCGGCTGATCAATGCATCCCGCCATCCCGGCAAACGCCGTCTGTCGGCTTATGGGATCGTGTGGGCGATCAGCGGCGCAGTCTGTACCGGCATTATTTGGCTGCTGACGGCACTTGTATGAGACTTGTAAATATGATATAATTCCCAAAAGTGAGGTGAACGCTGTGCAATTGGGTAAATTTACAATTGAAGACCCTTTGATCCTTGGCCCAATGGCCGGCGTGACAGACTGGGCATTCCGGGAGATATGCGCAGAATTGGGCGCAGATATTACCGTAACGGAAATGGTATCCTCCCGTGCACTTGTATATCAGGATAAAAAGAGCAAAGCCCTTTTAAAAAGAAACGCCGGTTGTCTTTGTGGCGCGCAGATCTTCGGCAATGACCCGGACATTATGGCGCAGGCGGCGCAACTGGCGCTGGAACATTCCGGCTGCGATTTTATCGACATCAATATGGGTTGTCCAATGCCCAAAATCGCAAATTCCGGTGATGGTTGCGGCTTGATGCGCACACCGGAACTGGCAGGCGAGATCGTAAAAGCGGTGGTAGCGGCAGTAGATGTTCCGGTGACAGTAAAATGCCGGTTAGGCTGGGATAAGGGCAGTATCAATGTGCTGGACTTTACAAAACGCATGGAAGACAATGGCGCGTCTATGCTCACCGTCCACGGCAGAACCCGCAGTATGCTCTATTCCGGCACGGCGGATTGGGATATGATTGCAAAAGTAAAACAGCAGTTATCCGTTCCGGTGATCGCCAACGGCGACATTTTCTCCGGAGAGACCGCAATTCGTTGTCAAAAGTGGACAAAGGCCGATGGCCTGATGATCGGCAGAGCCACCTTTGGCGATCCCTGGATTTTTGCAGAGGCAAGGGCGGCGCTTAAGGGAGAACCCTTTACCAGACCGCCCTTGGCGCATAGAGTGGATATTGCTGTGAAGCAATTCCACTTGGCTTATGAGGATAAGGGCGAGCATATCGCTTGCCTGGAGGCAAGAAAGCACTTCGCCTGGTATCTCCGGGGCGTTGCTTACGCCAATTACTACAAAACCCAAATTTCCGAGATCAAGACAATGGAAGATATTGCGCGGATCGCCGACGGCATCCGCAAGGATCTGAAATAATTACATAAATAAAAGCGGCGTTGCGAAAACCAACCCGGCTAAAATTTGTGCTTTATTAAACAGCCCGCTCAACCTTGTTGGAACGGAGACATCTGGTACAAGCGTACACATGGCACGGAGTACCGTTGACAATGGCCTTGACCCGCTTTACATTGGGTTTCCAGGTACGATTGGAACGTCTGTGGGAGTGGGAGACCTTGATACCGAAGGTAACGCCCTTGCCACAATAATCACACTTCGCCATTCACTGCACCTCCTATCCGTCCAAATGATGGCTTCTAAATTACGCCTTCAAAACAGGCGCTTGAATATGATAGCAGAGTTTTCAGAAAAAAGCAAGTCTTTTTTTAGGAAATTTTTAGTTTTTTGAAAATATGGTTGATATTCGGTCTTTTGAAAGATATAATAGCCTTAATAAATAAGGAGAGGTGACAGCGCATGAATGATATGTACCATGTTCCCCTTACTACTTTGGTAAAAGAATTCCACTTAGAGGTAACTTTTGCAGCCACAGATTATGAATCCACCCATCTAACCGTAGAGGACGTTGCCCGTCCCGGTTTGCAACTGGCAGGATATTTTGACCATTTTGCGCCTAAGCGCCTGCAGGTTATAGGCAATGTGGAAGCCAGTTATCTGCAAAAGTGCAATGAGGCAGAGCGTGCAGCAATTTTTGATAAACTGTTTTCCCATAAGATCCCGGCGCTGCTCATTGCCCGGAATATTGAACCGGATACCCAATGCCTGGAGATGGCAAAGAAACACAATATAACCATCTTGCGCAGCGGTGAAGTAACCAGCACTATCGTCTCTGCCATTATTTCCTACCTGAATGCCGCCCTTGCCCAGCGGATCACACGCCACGGCGTGCTGGTTGAGGTTTACGGTGAAGGCTTGCTGCTGATCGGCGACAGCGGTATCGGCAAGAGTGAGGCGGCGGTGGAACTTCTGAAACGTGGTCACCGGCTGATCGCCGACGATGCGGTGGAGATCCGCAAAGTGGCTGGCGGTTCCCTTGTGGGCAATGCGCCGGAACTGATCCGCAACTATATCGAACTGCGCGGCATCGGCATTGTGAATGTTGCAAAACTCTTTGGTATGGGCGCGGTTAAGGCAGTAAATGAGATCGATCTGGTCGTGAACATCGTCCATTGGGACAAACAGCAGACCTACGACCGCCTGGGCGTGGAAGAACAGTATATGGAAATTATGGGCGTTGATATTCCCATGAACACCATTCCCATTACCCCGGGTCGTAACCTGGCGGTGATTTTGGAAGTGGCGGCTATGAACAACCGTCAGCGGAAGATGGGCTATAACGCCGCATTGGAATTCACCCAGCAGGTAGACCGCCACCAGGAGAAAGCATCCAATCAAAATCCCTGATCCGAGGAATACAGTATGAAAGAATTTACCATCGGCGCCAACGATGCCGGTCAGCGGCTTGACCGCTTTTTGGCGAAGGCAGTGCCTTTGCTCCCCGCATCTTTAGCACAAAAATACATCCGTATCAAGCGGATCAAATTGGGCGGCGCCAGAGTGGAACGGGACACCCGTCTGAAAGAAGGGGATGTCTTACAACTATATATCAATGATGAATTTTTCGACAAACCCCGTGAGGACAATGCTTACCTTACCGTGGCTGCGCCGAAACTGAACATCGTTTATGAAGACGAGAATATTCTTCTTGTGGATAAACGGCCAGGTCTTGCTGTCCACCCCCACGATGGCGCGGAATACGGCAGAACCCTGATCGACCATATCCAGGCATACTTATATCAAAAGCGGGAGTGGTCGCCCCGGGGAGAGAACGCCTTTACGCCGGCACTTTGCAACCGTATCGACCGAAATACCGGGGGAATCGTGATCGCCGCAAAAACCGCAGAAGCGCTGCGGGGCATGAACCAAAAGATCAAAAGCCGGGAACTGGACAAACGTTACCTTGCCATTGTGGAAGGTACGCCCAGACCCCCAAAAGGCATGCTGAAAGGCTATCTTTTCAAAGACGCCAAGAAAAACAAAGTTTTTGTGACCAATTCTCCCCAGCCGGGTAGCAAATCCTGCCAAACCAACTATGTAACATTGGCAAGCAGAAACGGTTTGAGTTTGGTAGAATGTGAACTGATCACCGGCAGGACCCACCAGATCCGCGCCCAATTTGCCCATGCAGGCCACCCGCTGTTAGGAGACGGCAAATACGGCAAATTGGATAAACGGTTCGACCGTACCTACCAGGCGCTCTATTCTTATAAACTTTCCTTCTGCTTTACCACCGACGCAGGTTCTTTGGAGAATTTAAATAGAAAGACATTCCAGGTGTCCCAGGTAGACTTTGTAAATGAATATTTCCCCAATACAAAAATATAAGGAGCGACATTGTCGCTCCTTATATTTTTATAATACCTCTGTGATGGTGGCGCTGCCGATGACCTTATCACCGTCGTACAGTACCACTGCTTGACCGGTGGTGATCGCCCGCTGGGGTTCGTCAAATTCTACAAGGGCAGTACCGCCGGCTTCCGGATAAACGGTAGCCGGTTGCTCTATATGCCGGTAGCGGACTTTTGCGGTGACGCGAATGGGATCTGCAAGCGTAGGGAAGGGAATCCAGTTCCAGTTTTCCGCCCGCAATGACTTGCGGAACAGATGGTCCTCTTTGCCAACGGTAACGGTGTTTTTGTCCATATCTTTGCAGCAGACATAAACCGGCTCGCCCAGCGCAATGCCAAGTCCTTTTCGCTGGCCTATGGTATAACTGACTGCGCCTGCGTGTTTGCCCACGATATTTCCTTCTATATCCAGATAATCGCCGGTAGGGTAGTCCTTACCGGTGTATTCCTTCATAAAGCGGACGTAATCGCCGTCCGGGATAAAACAAATATCCTGGCTATCCCGTTTCCGGGCGTTGATAAAGCCTTGCGCTTCCGCGATCTGCCGGGCTTGTTCCTTGCTTAGTTTCCCCAAGGGAAACTGTATGTGCGCCAATTGTTCTTGGTTCAGTCCGGCAAGAAAGTAACTCTGGTCCTTGGCGCGGTCTGCTGCCCGGTAGAGCAAATAGCGTCCCGTATTTTCGTCTTTTTCCACGGTGGCATAGTGACCGGTAACCACATGAGAAAATCCCATTTCCAATGCTTTGTCGAGAAATGCGCCAAATTTTATGCGCTGGTTACATTGTACGCAAGGGTTGGGAGTGCCGCCGGTTTCGTAGCAACGGATAAATGGGTCGATCACAGAATTTTTGAAATCCTGGGTATTGTCAAACACATAAAAAGGCATACCGATCCGCTGGGCAACACTGCGGGCGTCCTGAATGCTGTCTTCCGGTGCTGTAACGCCGGGTAAGTCATCGCCACACAGACGCATGATCGCGCCGGCGCATTCCCAGCCCTCGTCGTGCATCAGGTATGCAGCAACGGAACTGTCCACACCGCCGCTCATAGCGATCAGAGCCTTTTTATCCTTCATACTGATTTCTCCTGTTTTGATTTTGCCAGTGATTTGTAAAAAATCTTGGTTGCGGTAGTGGCAATAATGATGCCCAGCGCCAGTGCAGACGCCAATTCCAAAGTGTTCAGCCCTTTCTCCAGAAAACGGGTGGCATCGCTTTCAAACGCATAAGCCATCGTGTAATACAGTGATCCGCCGGGAATCAGGGGGATGAGAGAAACGGTGATAAATGTGGTGGTAGGCGTTTTCAAAATGCGCGCCATTGCCTCGGCATAAAGAGAGATCACCATAGCCACAATAAAATAATTTACCGCCTCGCTGGGAATTATGTGTCGCAGCAGAACAAACAGCAGCCAGGACAGCAAACCGCCCAAACCGGCAAATAAAAACCGCTTACCCCGAATGTTGAAAAGTACCGCAAAGCCGAATGTTCCCACGCAACCTGCCAAAACCTGTGTCAATTCGTTTAATGTCATCACAGCATACCTCCCACCAAAGAGATCAGGAAGTAGCCTGCAGCAATGGCAAGGGCAGTCAGCGCCGCCTCAATAGAGCGGAGCAGACCGGCAATGCTGTCGCCGGTAAACAGATCCCGCAGGGCGTTGGTCAGGCCGATGCCGGGGATCAGAGACATAATGTTGCCAATGATGATCATATCGATTTTGGCCAAAAATCCCACTTTTACAGAGATCAACGCCAGCGCGGTGGCGATGACGGCGGAAATGAATTTGAGAAAAATATTGTTGGGAATAATGAAGCCAAAGGCGCAGTAACCAAGGCGAACCAAAAGGCCTACTACCAAAGAGACAAGCGTTTCTGCCAGACTGCCACCAAAAAACAACGTAAATGCGCCGGCAATAATGCTGTAGCAAAGACATTCCAGCCAGAAAGGATACTGCTTGTATGTCAGCGCTTGACGCAGGGCGGCGCGAATCTGCTCTATGGACATCTCCCGGGCGCAAATCTCCCGACAAAGGGCATTCAGCCGGTGGATCTTTTCAAAATTAGTTGCAGTGCCGGTGATGCGCCGTGTCTGGGTAAAGGTTCGGTCTTCCTCGTCAAAAATCGTTACCACCATACTGCTGGTGATGATAAAAACATCCACCCGCTTCGCGCCAAAAGCGCGGCATATTCTGTTGATGCTTTCTTCCACACGGTGGATCTCTGCGCCGGAGATAAGCAGGTGCTCACCGATGTCCATGGCGCATGTGAGTTTCTCTTCCATGTTAATGCCCCTTTTGTTCTTGGTGCGTTTTTATGGATTATAACATAACTGTAAAGCGCAGGCAACATTAAAAAATAAAGGGAAAATAAGTTTTCGCAAAGATTTTATGTAAACGTACCGAAACAATTGAACGCGCAAATAATAGTCATGTATGGAAAAAAAGGAAAAGAATGGAACTTTTGGATAAATCTTTTGGTTACAAACTGTAACGCACCAAGAAAAAGGAGTTGAAAACGTTATGTAACTTTGTTATAATAGCGTCGAAAAGACAGTGAAAGGGGTACATAGCAGTGAAGAAACGGATTGCCGGTCTTCTTTTGTCGGCTGCGATTTTGCTCAGTATACTCCCAGCGGGGGCGATCGCCGTCTCTGCGGCATCTGGGTTTACAACCAGCGACGAATGTATCAGAATACTGAAAGCAGAAGAGGGATTTGTAAAATACCCTTATTGGGACTATGCCCAATATTCCATCGGCTACGGTACAAGATGCCCGGATGACAAACTGGATTATTATTCACAATACGGCATTACCGATGCAGAGGCAGAAGCACTGCTGCGCGGCTTTTTGGATAGTTTTGAAGAGGACATCAACGAAGATCTCATCGATAAATTCGGTCTTACGCTGAACCAACACCAGTTTGACGCGCTGCTTATGTTCTCCTATAACTGCGGTACCGGCTGGATCTATAACAACAATGATAAACTCCGCGCCGCTGTTATCAACGGCGCTACCGGCAACGAACTGATTGACCGGTTTTCCCGTTGGTGCAACGCCGGTGGGCAGATCAAAACATTCTTGCTCAAGCGCCGCCTGGTTGAGGCAAATATGTACTTAAACGGCGTGTATTCCCGCTCTGTACCGGATAATTTCGGTTATGTTCTATACGATGCCAACGGCGGTAAAACATCTCCCAATGTTCAGGGTTATAATACCGATTTGACAGCATCGATCATTCCGATCCCTACATACGAAGGCTATAACTTTGCAGGCTGGTATACTTCCCAGGTGGGAGGCAGTCAAGTCACGGTTTTGGATGCAGGCGTGCGAAATACCCGCCTGTATGCCCATTGGACAGATGCCCAGGGCAACGACCCAAATGCAGACAATGGCGAGGGCATCCTCACCACTGTTATGTACGACGATGTGAACTTGCGTCAAGGTCCCAGCACCAGCCATAAGGTGATCGGCACAGCCAATAAGGGCGATCAGTTCCGCATTACGGAAACCGCCAGCGGCAGCGGATATACCTGGGGCAAGTATGCAGGCGGCTGGGTCTGCCTGGATCTGACCAACTATGACACAGTCAAGGATAATCCCTCTGAATCTACACCGCCGGCTGACAACGATGAAAAAGAGGAAGAAACCACCACACCCAGCGAGCCTGTTACCGGTACGGTGAAAGTGTCCGATTCTCTCCGGGTCCGCAGCGGTCCCGGTACTGGTTACGATGTTGCCGGTTATCTCAAAAATGGGGATAAAGTGACAGTTTTAGAGCAAAAAACAGTTGGCCACATGGTGTGGGGGAAAATATCCAATGGCTGGATCAGTATGGACTATGTCACATTGGATACACCTGCAGAAAAACCGGAAACACAAACACCTGCGGAAAAACCAGATAGCCAGACACCTGCCCAATGGAACGGCGTTATCAATGTGTCCGACAGTTTGCGTATCCGCAGCGGCGCCGGCACATCTTATTCCATCGTCGGCTATTACAATGCAAAAGACAAGGTGGTCATCACTGAGAAAAAGACAGTGGGTGCTACCCAGTGGGGCAAGACAGCAAAAGGCTGGATCAGCCTGGATTATGTGACGATCACCGATCCCAACAGCGACAACACTACCCCCAAAACAGAAAAGGGAACGGTAAATGTTAAAGACACCCTGCGCATCCGCGGTGGCGCAGGCACGACCTATTCCATCGTGGGTTATCTGAAAGCCAAAGACAAAGTGGAAATTTTGGAGAAGAAGACCGTAGGCGCTACCGTGTGGGGGCGTATCGACAAAGGTTGGATCAGCCTTGACTATGTGGTCTTGGAGAACGCCGCATCCACCAACACCCAAACAACAGTAATAAAAACTGTCACAGCCGATTGCTTGCGAGTCCGCGAAGCAGCCGGCATGGGCAATACCATTGTTGGCTATCTCTACCGGGACGCAAAGGTTGCCATTTTAGAGACGAAAACGGTTCAAAACACTTCCTGGGGAAAAATATCCAACGGCTGGATCAGTATGG
>JAZQBF010000029.1:0-1706 GCA_045545615.1 Faecousia sp. | reverse complement strand
CTCTTTCAGTTCCTTGGGCATCCAAACGATACGCTCGATACCGCCTTCTGCGGCAATGAACTTCTTAGAAGAAATGAAGTGACGGCCGTGACCCATATAACCGGGGGTCTGCACACCACCGCCGGTGCAGGATGCCAACTCGCCGAAGGTCATACCGGCGGGGGTCATACCGGCATACTCACGGTTAACAACAATAAAGCCGTTGCTCATAGGCTCGATACCGCAAATACACTCGAAGCATCCGCAGGAAGTCATAGGATCTTCCAAAATGGAGTACAGTGTCACGGTCTCCACTGCGCCGTGGGTGGAATCGTTGATGGCCTTGTCAACGCTCTCGAAACGGCCGGTGCGCTCATCCAGACAACCTTCCTTGAAGATGGGCTGGCAAGGACCGTTGGGATCAAGTTCGTTGGTCGCCTTGGCATCCAGCCAGGAAACCGCGCCACACAGACCTAACCGCTCGGGAGTGACCACGCAGCAGTGAGCAGGGGCAAAGGACTGGCAGAGGATGCAGGTATAATAGCGGTCAACGCTCTCGTCGGTCAGGCTTTCCAGACGGGCATCACGGGCTGCATAACGGGGCATAGCCACCTCATCACGGAACTTGGCAGCCTCGGCAGCATCGGTGATAATGGTGATCTGGCACTTGTCAACAACTGCCTCGAACTCGTCCATGATCATAAAGTACAGAACTTCCGCAAAGTCCTTCAGTTTGAGTCCTGCCTCCGCAGCGGCATTGGAAACACGGACACGGACCTGATTCCGCTGACCGGTGTGCATCACGCCTTCCATATAGTTAAACCAGGCGTGGAATTTACGCTCGATAACGCTCTCGAAGTCCGCCTGCATCTTCCGGCCGGCAACCTCTACATATGTACCCAGCGCCAAGTCTTTAGCAGAGCCGATCTCCGGTCCGATAATGGTGATCTTATGATCTTCCACCTCAGCCATATCCCGCATTACCACCAGTTCTGCGGTGGGATTCTTGCCGGAATAGAACTCTGTGTTCATTTCCGCCTTGCGGATAATTTCGCCCTCGAATGCGGCGGCAAATGCCACGGGGATGGGCAGTTCTTTCACTTTGATACGGATGTTCCGCAGTTCCAAAGACTTCTTAACGGTCTCTGCGTGGTCGCAAACGCTCTCCAGTGCGCCGGGAACCTGATTTTCGCCCAAATCTACATCCACGATCACCGGGAAGCCCAGTGCGATCGCGCCTGCGCCGGCGGAAACCACCACCTCGTTCAGCGCGCCAAAGGTGTTGACGAATGCGGGAACACGCTCTTTGGTGTAAGTCAGCAGACCGCCCAGGTCGCCGGGCTGTACATTACCGAAGATCAAAGCCGCGCGGACAGCAACGGTGACAACATGGATAACAGATGTAACATCGTGACCCAGAGGAATCACGCGGAACTCAAGACCCATCTTCACGCCGGCCTCTGCGCATTGCTCGATCACATCGCCCACCATAAAGGTCATAATGCCCTTGCTCTGGTAGTCTTTCACAACATTCACAACATCTTCCGCATTGTCCGCCTTGCCCAGCACCACCGCAACGCCGGGAATATCGCCGGTAACCAGCGGCACACCCAAAGAGCGGATAATGGGGTCGGGCACAAAGCCGATGCCAGACTCGTTTTCATAGGGGTTGCCGCCCTCTACATACTTAAGACCCTCAATGATTTCCGCGCCAACGGCGGTAGCCA
>JAZQBF010000028.1:0-3241 GCA_045545615.1 Faecousia sp. | reverse complement strand
AGCCGATCTCCATCCAGAGACAGATAATCTCTGGGATCGATCTCCAGGATCTTCTTCTTATTCTCCACATCGTACAGGAAGATCTTTGCGCTCAATTCCGGTTTTGCAGTAGCGCCGGTACCACCTGCAACAGAGGAGCCGCCGTAGACGATACCGTCGTGGTAGGCAAGACCAATGATACTCTGATCCTGGACCACATTGCGTTCCACAAAGCGCTCCTGGGTCTCCAGATCCACCCAGGCAAGACAGCCGCCGTACTGATACCAGTCGGGGACAGAGCCGAAGAAGACTTTGCCGTCGCCGCCCACCACATTGTGGACACGGGACTGATGGTACTCAGTTTTCAGGCTGAGCAGGGTAACGTTTCTGCGCTTGTCGTCAAGATTGATCTGCACCAGCGCGCCTTGTGCGTAGTTACCAACAAAGAGTTTGCCATCGTAGAAGGTCATGGCATCGGTTTGACCGTTGGTCTCATACTTGTGGATGACCTCGCCGGTTTTGATATCCACAACAGAGCAGGCGGTGTTGTTAAACACGCCGATGTACAGATAGTCCTTATCTTCCTCGGTCAAGCCGGAGGCGATTGAGTGGATGGTGTTACCGGTACCCTGGCTGTCGTCCACGATGCCGTCCAGAACCATAAATTCTTTTGTCTGGGGGTTCATAACAACGGGCTGGTTGGTACCGCTGCGGTAAGACATAATGGAATAGCCGGGATATTTTTCGTTGCCTTCAACCGTCATGAAACTGTTGTCGTGGCAGGTCATAGGCAGCATATAGGCATTGGACATTTCCAGTTTTGTAGCGGTGCGGGTAGCGCCGTCAAATTCGTAAACGCCCAACGACTGAGCGGTGAAGTAGACCTTGCCGTCCAGTTCTTCGGTAGGACCTGCGATAATGAAGCCGGGAACGTTGATGTCCAGGATCTCCAGGGTCTCGGCATCGATTGCCAGGGCTTTCTTTACATCGTTGGCATCGCCGCCGATAAGGAGGACACCGCCGCAGATACCTGCGCCACGGGTCATAACTTCCTTCTGGCTGACATAGGGGGTCAGGTCCAGAGTGGTGAGGACCTCGCCGGTCTCGGCGACCATCTTAATGAGTGTGGTGGTCTTGGTGCCGTCGCCGTCACGGTCGCCGGTTACGGTGCCGAAGAGGTTGCCCTCGTAGTAAACGGGAGAGCAGGACCAGTTGGCAGAGTCGCCGCCAATGGTACCTAAGTTGGTGAACTTGCCGGTGGCAGGTTCGTAACGGGCAAACCAGCCGCCCATGGCAACGCCGAAGTACAGCGCGCCGTCATCACCCAGGATGATGTCCTGACCGGAGTAGGCGCCCTTGACCTTGTCAGCGCCACGAACGGCGCTTGCATCGTCAAAGCCCTTGTAGTAGTAAGCATCTTCAGCCACATTCATAAAGGGGTCATAGCGGAAGATGTAGGGGTTATCGCCTATAGCCCACACGATACCGTCATTATCCACCACGATGCCGCGGCAGGTGGTGAAGGGGGTTTCTACCTGGGCGACCATTTCGCCGGCATCGATGTCGTAGACGTTCAGTTTCTTGCCTTCCAGAGGCAGGTAGAAGTAGTCGTGTCCGTTGACCTCGCCCACTGCCTTGTAAGGACAGGTATCCACGGTGTTGACCGGACCGTCGCTGATGAGGATGGGGGTGGGCTTTACTTCTTCAGTGTACTTGGAAGTTACATCACCCCGCTCGCAAACCAGTTGCGAGTAGTACATATAGGAAGTAGCCGCGTCGTAAGGACAAACGCTATAGGCTTCGATAACTACCAGGTATTCCCGGTCTGCGCCGAATTCCCAAGTGCCCAGCAGACTGGTGTAGCCGTCCTTGGGGTTGGGGTTACCGGTGTCGTTATAGAACTTGACTCTGCCCACACGGTTGTGGATGTCCGTTGCGGCGATCACATCCTCTGCTGCGCTGACAGGCAGGATGTACACAGCGCCGGTGCCGCCACGGCCGGACTTGGCGTGGTTCAGGGACAGGGTGTAAAGACCCTTGCCGGGGGATTTGATCCGGTAGACCAGGTAGTCATTCGGTGCGGAGTAAGCAGTGACGCCGTTGCCGGTATATTTCCAGGAAGCGGAACTGGCGGGCATTTCCTGCTTCCAGTTCAGGTCTTCCAGACCGTACAGACGGCTGATGTCTTCTATCTTGTCATTTAACTTGGGACTGCCGGAGTAGATACCGTTGAGTTTGTCTGCCAGGTCAAAGTCGTAAATGGTCTTGTTGGGGTCGATGCCGGAATTGTCCGGCTTGCCGGTGAACTTGATATCAAAGCCTTCCAGGTACAGGTTCAAAGTGCCACCGGTCTTCTTGACCTTCTGCCAATGCTTCATAGTCTCCCGGAAGATGATGATGTACTCTTTGCCTTCTTCGAAGTTATAAGTGCCGATATAGGCGTTGGGCTCTTTTACGGTGGGTTCGAAATTGCCCAGTTTGTACTTTTTCAGCATCGCATCCCGGAGGGTGATCTTGCCGTTATCCACCTGGGATGCCTCGATAATGTAAACATCCGCCCAGATGGAGTGCTTGGTAACGGCGTTGCCCTTGGCATCTTTGCCCTGGGTGAGGAAGGTGTTCATGGTCACTGCGTGGTAACCCTTGCCCGGGGACTTAATGCGGAAGGCGTATGCCCAGTTGTGGCCGGCGCCGCTGTATGCCTGCAGGCCCTTGCCTTTTACCAGCGCGTTCTGCGTGAAAGCGGTCACAGCAGGCTCTTTTTCCACATCGCCGGTTTTGGAGCCGTTCAAAATGGCTTCCACACGCCAACTGATATAGCCCTTTTCATAAAACTCAGCGATCTTCTCTTTCTGGTCGGTGACGGAGAATTTGCCGCCGGTGAAATCGTCGGGGTAGTTGCCCGTCAGGTCGAAATCGTAGCCGGTCTTCTCCACTTCGGGGGGTTCGGCTGCTACCACGGTGAGGCTCTTTAAGTACAGGTTCTGTGTACCGGCAACCTTATTGGACTGCTGATACATAGACAAAGTGGATTTCAGAATAATGATATATTCCTTGCCGCTTTCCAGGGTCACATTGCCCAGGTAGGCGTTGGGAGTATCCACAGTGGGCGCAAAGCGCCTGATCTTGTGGTCAGCATCCAGCAGGTCGCTTACGGACTTGCCGTTTAATTCGGAAGGCTCAATGAGGTAAACCTCGGTCCACAGGGAGTGTTTATCCACATCGTTTGTGCCCTTCACCAGGTTGGTGTTCAGGGTGATGT
>JAZQBF010000027.1:0-6247 GCA_045545615.1 Faecousia sp. | reverse complement strand
CGGCTGCCCGGTTCTTCATTCCACGCTCCAAGCCGATGAGACCGCCTAAGATAATGGCGATGACTACCCGCAGAGCAACGGCTAAGTATGTAACTTCCCGAATCTCCATAAATACACCTGCTTTCCCGATTCTCTTTCCATCTTATCCGCCGCCGGGGCGGAATATGCTTAAAAAATATGTCCTATTATAGTATGTGCCGGGGCGGTTGTCAAGAAAGGAATCATTCGCCGGATCGGGGCGTGAAAAACTGCTGCAAAAGGGCGTATATGTCCACCAATGTAACGGCTATATTCCTTTTTGATCAATAAAATTATGCCGCCTGTCTGCGCAAACTGCAGACAGGCGGTGTTTATTCTACAAGACCGTATTTGACTTTGATCCGGTCCAGTTTTTCCAGCATAGGCTCGGCGGCGATGAGAATAAAGATCACCGTTGCGGCGGCGTGGATCAAGTCCATAGGAAGACCGGACACATAGTAGGCTTTCAGCATCTGCCAGTTGACGGACTGGGAATTGTACATCAACGCGGCGGCGGGGTTCATAATACCGCCGTAAATGATCACAGCGGCAAAAGCGCCAAAGGTGGCAAGACTGCCGCGGCTGCGGCGGAGCAGTCCTTTGCGGAACAGCACTCCTGCCAAAAATCCGATAATGCCCATACTGAACATCTGCCAGGGCATCCAAGGACCTTGGGAGAATAGGATATTGGACACCATCATTGTCACAGCGCCCACCAAAAAACCGGTCTCGCCACCAAGGGCTACGCCGGAGATGATCACCAGCGCCAGCACCGGCTTAAACTGGGGCAGCATAAAGAATGCAGACCTGCCGGCAATGCCAATGGCGCACAGCACCGCAATGGTCACCAGTTCTCGCGCTTTGGGTTTGCGGCTTTCGAACACCAGGAAAAAGGGCACCATACATTCCAGCAGCACCAGCAGCGCCGTCACATTGTAATGCTGATTGCCCAAATACATCACGCCGGCGAAAATGGTCAGGGGAATGCACAGCACGATCAGCAGGGCGGCAACGGCGGTGCGCTTGCTCAATTTCCGCTGTTTGGCGGGGATCTGCAGCATATTGCAGGGGGCGCTCCGGCGACCGATGGCAGCGATGAATATGCCCAGGGCGACGATCAGCGCCACATACAAAAGCAACTGTTTTTCGCCGATGGCGCTCAGACCTTCTTTGCCGATCAGGGCGGAAAGGTCGGTGATACTGGTGGCATAGAAAAAGACCAGCAGGGAAATTGCCAGCGAGAATCCGGCAAGGAGTTTTCGCCACAGAGGCAGCGGCTTGGGCTTGAAATTCACCGCCGTTTCTTTGGGGGCGGGCAGGGCGGTGGCTTCCGGTATGGGCGGCTGGGCGCTTATTTGCCCGCCGCAACAGCCTACGATGTCTGCAACGGTGACCGCCTGAGGGAGCAAGTGCCGCGCCATACGGTTTGCCGGAGTGGTATAGAAACTGTTGCCGGAGAAGAACTCCCGGGGTGTGCCTTCCGCTACGAGGCTGCCATCAAAGAACAGACCGCATTTGTGGGCATATTCCGCGCAGAACGGCACATCGTGGCTGACCATCAAAATGGTCACGCCCTGGGCAACAAGCCGGCGAAGGATCTGGGCAAAGGTCACTTTAAATTCTGCGTCAAAACCCTTGGTAGGCTCATCCAGCAGCAGAATGTCCGGCTGGGTCAACAATACTTTTGCCAAGGCGGTGCGCTGTTGCTCGCCACCGGAAATATCGTAGGGGTGGCGGTCTAAAAATTCCCGCAGACCGCACAGTTCTGTGATCCGGGCGACCTGGGCATCCTGGGTTTCTTTGGGGATTTTCTCCCCCCGGAACACCTGGTACAGATCCTCCCGGACGGTGCGTTTTACAAACAGCGTTTGGGGATTTTGGGGCAGGTGACCCAACTTGCCGTGGATGCGGACATCCCCCCGATAGGCAGCCAGCAGACCGGAAATCACTTTCAGCGTGGTGGATTTGCCTGCACCGTTGCCGCCTAAGATGGCATAAAATTCCCCTTTTTGCAGTTTCAGAGAAAAGCCTTTGACCACATCGGGGCTGTCTTTTTCGTAGCGAAACCAAAGGTCTTCACATTCTAAAGTAATATCTTCCGGGTATTGGGGCGGGTCTTTTTCTGCCAAGGGCAAGAGCGGTCGCTCCGTTATCCGTTGGGAGAGGAAATGGCTGCCGTCCCGTATGGTCTGGGGGCAAGGGAGTTTGGTTTCCACCGCTGCCCATACCCGCATAGCGGTGGGCATTGCCAGGAACATACCGCTGCCCTTGTCTTTTAACTGCAAGCCCACATTTTCCGGCTTATCATCACAGAGAATCGACCCCTGGTTCATTACGATGACCCGGGTGGAAAAGGGAAATGCCTCCTCCAGCCGATGCTCTGTGAGGATGATGGTGGTACCCAGTTCCCGGTTGATCTTTCCCAGCAGCGCCAGAAAATCGGCGGCGGCAATGGGGTCAAGTTGGGCGGTGGGTTCGTCCAGCACCAGCACACCCGGCTGCATCGCCATAACCGACGCAAGGCTCAAAAGTTGCTTTTGTCCGCCGGACAGTTCTGTCACATTTTTATAAAACCAGTTTTCGATGCCGAAGAAGGCAGCGATCTCTGCCACCCGGCGGCGAATGGTGGGGGTGTCGTAACCCAGACTTTCCAAGCCAAAGGCAAGTTCGTGCCAGACTTTGTCGGTGACCACCTGGTTTTCCGGGGATTGGAGCACAAAGCCGATCTTCTGCGCCTGCTGCCGCTGGGAAAGGTCGGACAGCAGCGTGCCCTGATACCGGATCTCACCGGAGAATAAACCGTGGGGGGTCAGGCAGGATTTTAAGTGCCGCAAAAGGGTGGATTTACCGCAACCGGATGGACCGCATAAAATCACAAACTCTCCCTGCTGAACGGTGAAAGAGATGTTGCAGAGGGCTTTTTTCTCTGCCTCCGGATATGTAAAATCTACATTTTTGAATGAATAACTTTCCATTTTCTCTCCTCTATATGGTTCAGCGCCACGGGCATTAAACACAAGATCAAATACACAAACTGAAAAGAAAGGGTCACGGCATTTACGCCGATGTAGCGGATGCTGGGAAAATACCGGAAACCAAAGGCAGACACCATCACGCCGGACAGCAAATAAAAGCCGCAAAAGCCCAAGTAGAGCAGCGCCATTTTGTCCCGGTCGTCCATACGGTAGATGGAAAAGGCGGTGCGGCCTTTTAGTCCGTAGCCGCGGCTTTTCATACTGTCGGCGGTCTCGATGGCGTTTTCCAGCGCCCAAGTGACCATAATGGACAGCACGGTGATGGCGATTTTGGTACGATGCCAAAGGCTGCCTTGGGAAATATCTCTGCCGATGCATTTTTGGGCATCTACCACGGCGTTCATCTGATCTTTAAACTTGGGAACGAACCGCAGCGTCATACTCAGCACCAGGGACATCGCCGGGATGATGCGACCGAACAGGTAGATAAATTTGTCGGAGGTGACGACCCGGTTGAAATTGGAAAACCACAAAAACACCGTGGCGATCATCACACCGGCAGACAAGCCGTAGAGAATACTCTCCAAAGTCAGGGGGTTGCCGGTGGGGAAATACAGCAAAACCGTAATGCCCTCGTGGCTGAAAGCGGGATTCAGAAAGGCTGTCAGCAGTATCATGGGAAAGCACCATTTCAGGGTGAACAGCGCTGCTTTCTTTCCCTCAGCCTGCACTGCATAAACTCCGGCGCAAACAAAGGAAATGCCCTGCGCCAGCGGGTGATTCAGCACCATAGAAAAGCCGATGACCAATGCAAAATATAAAAAATTCACCAGGGGATGATACTTTGTAAAGCGGTCCATCTTAACCTCCGGCGGCATAGCCACCGCCAATATCGTTGCCCAAATCGCAGGTAAAACGCCACTCCACAATGTCGCCTTGGGCTAACTGATAGCGGGAGCAGCCGTAGTTAGGATACCAGCCGTTGACCCGGTACATCCAACCGGACAGATCGCCGCAGTCGAACTCATACAGATTGTGGATGCCCTCAATATAGGCGCTGTTGTACATAGGTGTCCAGGAAGATTCCATGTGGATGCCCTTGTCTTTGCACAGCCGCTGCAATACATCAAACACCGACTCGCCCTCGTAGAAAGTGACGGTGGTGGGGGAAAGGATCGTACCGCTGGATGGGACCATTTCCAGTTTCTCAGGATCCAGCATATTCAAATTATTGAGAATGGTGGAACACTCGATAGAAAAGGTGCAGGTGTAGGTCTGCACCCTATCCACTTCCTGATCTTCCGGCTCTACGGGGGTGGGTTTGCCCTCCGGGACAGGGTCGGTGTGGTATTTGTCCTTGCCTTGGGGCTGGGTGGGCTTGGTCGGTTCGGTGGGTTTTTCCGGCTGGGTGGGCGCAGTGGTGGGAACGGTTGGGGATTCTGTATTTTCCGGTTCGGTCGCCTGGGTGAGCGGGGTGGTATCCACCGGAAGATCCGACTGGGTGACAGCGGTGTCCTGGGTAGGATTTTGGTCTTCCGGCAGCGGGTCGGGGCGGATCACAAAGGCATTGACTGTGGCGTCTAAGTTAAGATTTAAAATGGTGTGGTCGCTGCCGGTGATGGAAACCGTTGCAAAGGGGGTTTCTTCTGTGTAAGCCGTTGCGCTCTGGGCATCCCAGGTGTCCGGCAAATGCACCGACAAGGCGGCAGAAAAACCAAAGGGTTCTGCCTGCTGCAGCGTAACACCAATATCGCCTGCGGCAGTTTTTTCCAGCGAAAGCGCCAGGTTTATCTCCTTAGTATAGGCAATATCGCTGCAAAAAAGCGTCCATTCATATTGAAAATCGCCGGATGTACCAACAAAAACGGCGATGGCATTTTCGTTTTTTATTTGCAAAAGGGTGTTTTGGTCAATGACCCCGTCTTGGGGGATCTGGATAGGGTCTTTCAGGTCTACACTGTCGAAATTTCCCCGGCAAGCCCAAAGGGAAAGCAATGTAACAAGCGTCAATAAAATACATAGTAGTCGTTTCATAGTGTTCTCCCATGATGTGCAGGGGGCAGACTGCGTCTGCCACCTGCACAGAGTGTCAAAAAAGCCGCCGATCGTCAAAACACAGGTATGTAGCGGTAGGCTATCGTTACGCGCATAAAGCAAGTATTTTCTTCCGCTATAACGTACAATGCAAAGATGTGTCATTGCGAACCAGCCCGCAGGCTGGTGTGGCAATCTCCCCGGCAAGCGCCGGGCGGCAATTCGTCACGGACGCGAATCAAATCGTAGTTCTGTTATATCCCTCGGTAACGCACTTTTCTGCGTTGTCATTGCGAACCAGCCCGCAGGCTGGTGTGGCAATCTCAAGCAAGCAGAAAAGGCTTGCTTACGCAAGGTGTTTTGACTTACTGCACAATTGTGAGGCTTGCGCTGCAAGCCTCTTTTTTTGCCCCCATTTTTTCTTCCAAAAAACAATGGCTTTGCCCGTAAAAAATTCATTGACAATAAGGGCATTTTAATGTACTGTATATGTGTCGAAATTTTAATTTTTCGCCATATTTTTACAACAAAAAGTTTTGCCTTTGGGATGCCGCAAAAACTGTGCGCCCAAGGGTTTTGAGATATATCCCAAATAAGGAGCGTGGGTGTTATGGCAAAAGAACTTATCCGTCTGCAAAATCTTGTAATGTCCTTCGACGGAGAGCAGGTACTGGACGGTATCGATCTGTATTTTAACGATAAAGAATTTCTTACGCTGTTAGGTCCTTCCGGCTGTGGCAAAACCACCACACTGCGGATCATCGGCGGCTTTTTGACGCCCACATCCGGCGACGTTTTCTTTGACGGCAAACGCATCAACGACGTGCCCCCTTATGAGCGGCAGATCAACACCGTGTTCCAGCGGTATGCGCTGTTCCCCCATTTGAATGTATTTGACAATATCGCCTTCGGACTGAAGGTGGCGAAACTGCCCAAAGCAGAGATCCAGGAACGGGTCACAGAGATGCTGAGCATCGTAGGCTTAAAAGGCTACGAACATCGCCGTACCGACTCCCTCTCCGGCGGTCAGCAGCAGCGGGTCGCCATTGCAAGAGCGCTGGTCAACCGCCCCAAGGTACTGCTTCTGGACGAACCTTTGGCGGCGCTGGACCTGCGGCTTCGCAAGGATATGCAAAACGAACTCAAGCGCATCCAGCAGGCTATGGGCATCACCTTTATCTACGTCACCCACGATCAGGAAGAGGCCCTTTCTATGTCCG
>JAZQBF010000026.1:0-19495 GCA_045545615.1 Faecousia sp. | reverse complement strand
ATATCAAGAAAAACCTTAGCGCAAAAGTGGATATTGCCAACCGTGTGCAAAAGTTTGTAGACTGCCGCAGTATGGATGTAAATGTTCGTGAACTGTATATCGTTGAGGGTGACTCTGCATTGGGTAGTGTTAAACTCAGCCGCGATGCGGGATTCCAGGGCATTATGCCTGTCCGCGGCAAGATCCTAAACTGTCTGAAAGCAGACTATACCAAGATTTTTGCCTCTCCCATCATTACAGACTTAATGAAGGTTTTGGGTTGCGGCGTGGAGATCCAGGGCAAGAAAGCCAAGGAACTGTCCTCTTTCGATATTGATAATCTGCGTTGGAACAAGGTGGTCATCTGTACCGATGCGGACGTGGATGGATTCCAGATCCGCACGCTGATTTTGACGATGCTCTACCGTCTGTGTCCCACGCTGATTCGGGATGGTTATGTGTATATCGCGGAATCTCCGCTGTTTGAGATCACCTATAAGGACAAGACCTGGTTTGCCTATAACGAGGCAGAAAAAATAAAGATCCTCCAGGAGGACCTGGAAGGCAAGAAGCCGATCATCCAGCGCTCCAAAGGTCTTGGTGAAAACGATCCGGAGATGATGTGGATGACCACAATGAATCCGGAGACCCGTCGCCTGATCAAGGTGATGCCCGAAGACGCAGAGCGTACATCCCATTACTTCGATGTGCTTTTGGGTGATGCGCTGGCTGAACGTAAGAATTTTATTGCAGAAAACGGCTCCAAATATTTGGAACTTGCCGATATCTCTTAAGCGGGGTAAATTATGGCACGAAAGAAGAAAGAACCGGAACAGAATAAGAAAAAGATCAATACCGACGGCATTGTAGGGCTTGTGGGCTCTACCACAGAGCAGGCGATCTCCGAAACCCTGGAGATCAACTATATGCCCTACGCTATGTCGGTGATCGTTTCCCGTGCGATCCCGGAGATCGACGGTTTTAAGCCTTCCCACAGAAAACTGCTGTACACTATGTACAAAATGGGACTTTTGAACGGCGGCCGTACCAAGTCTGCCAACATCGTGGGTCAGACAATGCGTTTGAATCCCCACGGTGATGCGGCGATCTACGAGACTATGGTGCGTCTTGCCAAGGGCAATGAGACACTCTTGCACCCCTTTGTGGACTCCAAGGGTAACTTCGGTAAGGTCTATTCCCGGGATATGGCATATGCGGCTGCCCGTTATACGGAGGCAAAATTAGACGGCATCTGCGCAGAACTTTTCCGGGATATCGATTCCGATACCGTGGATATGGTGGATAACTATGACGCCACTATGAAAGAACCCAGTTTGCTGCCCACTACATTTCCCAATGTACTGGTCTCTGCTAACCAGGGCATCGCGGTCGGTATGGCAAGCAACATCTGTTCTTTTAACTTAAAAGAAATTTGCGATACCACCATCGCGCTGATGAACAACCCGGAACACGATATTTTGGAAACCCTTCCCGGACCGGATTTCTCCACCGGCGCAGAACTTCTCTTTGATGAGGCAACAACCCGTGAGATCTATTCCACAGGTCGCGGCAGTTTCAAACTCCGGGCAAAGTGGCGTTATTTGCAGAAGGAAAATCTTATTGAGATCTATGAGATTCCTTATTCCACCGCCAGCGAAGTGGTTATGGACAAGGTGGCGGAACTGATCAAGGCAGGCAAGATCAAAGAGATCAACGATATGCGTGACGAGACGGACTTAGGTGGCTTAAAACTGACGATCGGCTTAAAGCGTGGCGTGGATCCGGAAAAGCTGATGCAAAAGTTGTATCGGCTGGCGCCTTTGCAGGATAGTTTCCCCTGTAACTTTAATATTCTCATTGCCGGTATGCCCCGGGTTATGGGCATTGGCGAGATCCTGGAGGAGTGGACGGCTTGGCGTACCGATTGCGTCAAACGCCGCATTTACTTCCAAATCCAAAAGAAAGCAGACCGGTTGCACTTGCTGAAAGGCTTGGAGCGGATCTTGCTGGATATCGACAAAGCCATTCGCATCATTCGGGAAACAGAACTGGAAAGCGAAGTTATTCCCAATTTGATGATCGGCTTCGGCATCGACGAAGTGCAGGCGAACTATGTTGCAGAGATCAAACTGCGCAACATCAACAAAGAATATATCCTGAAACAGACCAAAGCCATCGACGAACTGGAACGGGAGATCGCGGATCTGCAGGATACTTTGAAAAATAACCGCCGGCTGAAAAATGTGATCATTGACGAACTGAAAAAAGTTTCCGAAAAATACGGCCAACCCCGCAAAACGGAAATTATCTATCAGTCTGCATTGATCGAACCGGAAGAGGAAGAGGACGATGTTCCGGACTATCCCGTAACACTGTTCGTCTCTAAGGAAGGCTACATCAAGAAGATCACACAGCAGAGCCTTCGTATGTCCGGCGAGCAAAAATTCAAAGAAGGGGATAGTTTGGCATTTTCCAGAGAGACTAATAACAAAGCGGAATTGCTGGTGTTTACCGATCAGTTCCAGTGCTATAAAACAAGACTCTCTGATTTTGATGATTCCAAAGCATCTTTGTTGGGTGATTATCTGCCGCAGAAGTTGGGAATGGATCCCGGCGAAAATGTGCTGCAGGTGATCCTCCCCGGTGATTATAAGGGCTTTATGCTGTTCTTTTTTGAAAATGGCAAGGCAGCCAAGGTGCCCTTAAGCGCTTATGAGACGAAATCCAACCGCAGAAAACTCACCGGCGCTTACTCAGATAAGAGCCCGTTGAAGACAGCGATCGCCATTCAGACAGATGAGCAGGTCGCCCTTTATTCCACCGATGGCAGAGCAGCAATCATTTCCACAGCGCAGATGCTGCCCAAGACTACCAGAAACACCATTGGTGTTGCGGTTATGAGCCTGAAGAAAAAGGCTACTTTGGAGCGGGCGGTGCTGGCATCGGAGAGCGGCATTGTCAATGTAAGCCGCTACCGCACAAGAACGATCCCCACTGCCGGCGCATTGCTGAAAGAAGAGGATTTTTCGGAGAAACAGATTACCTTTGAGGTATAACGGAGGACACATGAACAACAAACGCAAACTGTTTTTAGACATTTTGAAAACGGTGTTCGGTTGCGCCATATTCGGTGTTGGATTCGATTTATTCTTATCACCCAACGGAATGAACGCCGGCGGTGTTACGGGTCTGTCTATGGTCATATCCCGGCTTTCCGGGTTTGACAGCATTGGCTTACTCACCGCTTTGATCAATCTGCCGCTGTTTGCGTTGGCGGGTTTAAAAGTCGGCAAACGGTTTTTCTTTGGATCACTCTTTGGCATGGCTGCAATGTCTCTTGCCATTGATGTTTGCGCATTGTTACCTGTGCCGGAAACAGAGCCTTTAATGGGCGCCATCTATGGCGGTGTGCTGTGCGGCTTTGGGTTGGGATGTGTGTTTTCAACCGGTTTTTCCACCGGTGGATCGGACATTATTGTGCGCCTTTTAAAACTTCGTTGGCGTGATGTACCCATTGGTGTGATCAACATTGTATTTGACTTTGTGATCGCAGTATTGACTGGTGTAGTCCTTGGGGATATTTCCCTTACCCTTTACAGCGGCATTGCTATTTTTGTCAGTGGTCGTGTCGTTGATGTTGTGGTATACCAATTTGACTATTCCAAAGTTGCGCTGATCATCAGCAGCAAGTATGACGAAGTTGTTTTGGCGATCAACAATGAATTAGAACGCGGCGCTACATTGCTCCACGGTGAAGGCGGTTATCGCCATGAGGAAACCAAAGTGATCCTCACGGCTGTGAAACGGCAGCATCTTACAGATTTGAAAGAGATCGTTGTCAGGATCGACCCGGATGCATTTATTATTGTCCAGGAGGCGCACCAGGTGCTGGGAGAAGGTTTTGCCCGATACAGCAAGGATTCTCTGTGAGAGGAGCGATACTATGCGACGTGTTGTTAGTATTCTTTTATTGCTATTTATGATGTCTGCGCTTCTTGCGGGCTGCAAATTTTGGTCAGATGAACAAGTTTATATTGAACCGTATCGGGATAATAAAGAACTTTCTCAATCTGCCGTAATCAAGGTAAGCACGTATAAACAGTTGGAAACGACCCTCGTTGATGCGATCCATGATTTTTCCGGGGAATGCACCATTGCGCCTGCCGGCGTTCTGCAAGATTCTGTTGAATCCATGTTGGATCGTGCGATCACCTATGTTATAAACGACGATCCCTTTGGCGCATACGCAGTGAAGCGTATCGACTATGAGCCGGGTGTAAGCGGCGGTGAATCTGTGATAGCCGTAAGAATCGAATATCTCCGCCAGGTAACGGAATTGCTGAAAATTCGCTCGGCTGCAGATGTTGCCGCGGCAAAAGAGATCGTCTCACAATCCCTTGACAACTGCGAGACCGGCGTTGTGATCTATTTGGAGAACTACGAGGATACAGATTTTGTCCAGTATATTGCGGATTACGCCCACGATCATCCCAATATGGTAATGGAAGTGCCCCAGGTTGTTGCTTCTGCCTATCCGGAAGAAGGTGACAGCCGAATCGTGGAACTGCTTTATACATACCAGACAAGTCGCGACGAACTCCGTATGATGCAACAGAGCGTAGAACCTGTGTTCACCTCGGCGGAACTCTATGTCAGAGGCGGCGATGACCACCGGGAGAAGTACGATCAGTTGTATTCATTTTTGATGGAACGGTATACTTACAAAGTAGAAACGTCTATCACACCGGCCTACAGCCTCTTGTGCCACGGCGTGGGCGATTGCAGGGCATTTGCCAATGTCTACGCTGCCATGTGCAGAAACGCAGGTCTTGACTGCACAGTGGTGTCAGGGACGCGGGATGCGGAAGCATGGTTTTGGAATCGAATCTGTATCGATGGAGATTATTACTATGTTGATCTTCTTCGTTGCAGAGATGATGGACGATTCAAACTCCGTAAGGATACGGAGATGGATGGTTATGTGTGGGATTATTCCGCGCAACCGCGAACAGTATAAAATGAAAACGGGATCACCGATCGGTGATCCCGTTTATATATACAATAAAAAAAGAAGCCACCTTTCGGTGACTTCTTTTGCCTTTTGGAGCGGGTGACGAGGCTCGAACTCGCTACCTCCACCTTGGCAAGGTGGCGCTCTACCAGATGAGCTACACCCGCGGAACAAGAGGTATTATAACAGATTTTGAGAATATGTCAATAGTATTTTGGTGAAATAATAAAAATTTTTCTATATCCCAATATCGCCAGGAAAAAGGAATATTCTTTATCCAAAGGCCTTTTTCTCCAAGGTTTTACCATCGATCAAAAAATATTGTCATACGAAACTTATAGCATATTTGGACTTTCTCCCAAATTCCCTTGAATCTGTGGCGGGCAGGCAAATATAATGTGCACACAATAGGGAAAGGGCGTTGAAAATGACATTGCGTCGATGGAGTTTAGTATTTTGCAGTATCGGTATTTGGCTAACGATGCTGATCGTGTTTTTGATTTCTGTTGGGTTGTGGGATCGGTCGCAGACCGTGACAACTTTTATGCCGCAAAATAATGAGAATGTTTCCATTCCGGCAACTGTGCCCGGAACACCGTTGGTTTTGCGGGAATTGGTTAGTTTTGACGGTGCTTATGTGGAAGATCTGTCTTTTTGCGAGGTTACAAATTTGGCCTCTGCACTATTGGAAAATACCGGCGACCGCTGGATTTTGGAATCAGAGATCATAGTGTGGACAGAAAACCAAAAATTCACTTTTTTGCTGAAGGAATTGCCACCGGGCGAATCAGCGCTGGTACTTGAGAAGGGCAGACAAAACCTGGATGACCGGGAAATAAGGGAGATCACCGGGGAATGTGTATACTTAGAAGAAAAAACCAATGCCAATATGGTCAGTATATCCAAAACATCGGGAAATGGTGTGACAGTAACAAATTTGACATCCGATACACTTTACGACATCTGCATTTATTATAAGACGGTCTATGCCGATGATCTGTTTTATATTGGCGGAAAGGCGTATACTGTACAGGTGCCTGCGCTTTCACCCGGCGAGAGTATTTCTCTGCATCCTAAATACTACACAAATGAATATTCCAGGATTTTGCGCATTGAAAAAGCCTCCGGTAATGGAGGCTTTTTACATTATAGAACTTTTGAAAGGAAATCTTTTAAGCGGGGATGCTTGGGATTGCTGAAGATCTCCTGCGGTGTGCCTTCCTCCATGATCTTGCCTTCGTCGATGAAGATCACACGGCTGGCGACCTCCCGGGCAAAACCCATTTCGTGCGTGACACACACCATGGTCATACCACCCTTTGCCAGTTCCAGCATAACTTCCAAAACTTCACCGACCATTTCCGGGTCAAGGGCAGAGGTGGGCTCGTCGAAAAGCATAACTTCGGGATCCATACACAGCGCCCGTACAATGGCGACACGCTGTTTCTGACCGCCGGAGAGTTGGTTGGGATAAGAGTATGCCCGATCGCCAAGACCTACCCGATCCAGGAGTTCCAGGGCTTTCTTTTCGGCTTCTTCCTTTGACTTGCCTAATAATTTCATAGGACCGATGGTAAGATTGCGCATAATGGTCAGATGGGGGAACAGATTAAATTGCTGGAAAACCATACCCATTTTCTGCCGATGCTTATTAATATTAACATCGGGCGCGGTAATGTCTTCGCCGTCAAAATAAATGCTGCCGCCGGTGGATTCTTCCAGCCGGTTCAAACAGCGCAGGAAAGTGGATTTACCGGAACCGGAAGGACCAACAACAACCACTACATCGCCGTGGCAGATATCAATATCAATGCCATCCAAAACTTTCAAATCGCCAAAGGATTTTTGAAGGTTTTCTACACGAATCAACACATTATTATCAGTGGTCACTCTTAGCCAACCTCCTTTCAAGAATGGATACCAATTTGCTCAATACCATAACCAAAACCAGGTATATCAGCGCAACTGCGATCAAAGGCATAAAGTTACTGTAAGTGATGGAGCGGATCTTCAAACCGCCTTGTGTCAAGTCTGCAACGCCGATATAGAACGCAACAGAAGACTCTTTCAGCAAAGTAATAAACTCGTTTGCCAAAGAGGGAAGAATCGCTTTAAATGCCTGAGGGATCACAAAATGGATCATAGTCTGTACATAGTTAAAACCGAGACTGCGACCAGCTTCGATTTGTCCTTTATCCACACTCATAATGCCGCCACGGACGATTTCTGCCACATAAGCGCCGGAGTTCAGTCCGAAGCAGATCACAGCAGCCACAAATTTGTCCACATTCATAGGCAGCAGGAACACAAAGAACAAAATCAGCAACTGCACCATAACCGGTGTGCCGCGCATTACTGTCAGATATACACGGCAAATTCCGTCAACCAGTTTCAGTTTGCCGGTCATTTGATTCGTGCAACGGACAACAGCGATAATAAATCCCAGAAAAATACCCAGTATGGCAGCCAGGAAAGTAATGGAAAGGGTAGTGCCAAGACCTTTTGCCAGGTATGTCCATCTGTCTTTCTCGATAAAGTTACGGTAGAATTCGTCCTTGAAATCATCCCAAGCGGCTTTCAAGGAATTACTGGAAGCCGGCTTTTCGGAGGTGCAATTCTCCAGAGAAATGCAGTCGTTGATACCGGTGCGCAGGGTGTTCTTGTTTGTGATGTCAACACTTTCGCCATTGTACTCTATTGCGGTTGTACCCTTGATGGCGTTGGATGCGTCGATCAAGCCGCCGGTAACGGTGTTGACTACATCATCGCTCAAGAAAAGTTCCATACCGTTGACGGTTTCGTAAATCTCCATTGTGATCTCGCCGGAAACCGTAGGCGCGGTGGAAAGCATTTCCTTAATGTCTTGTGTAACAAAAAGATTGACCTTTGTGGCGTTTGTTTTCTTGCCTGCTTCCTCGTTTTCCAGGTAATAGGCATAAACGTCAACCATAATGTTATGGATATTGTCTGTAACGGCGCTTTTTACATCCAATGCAGAGTAAGAGCAGGACAAAATCACATTTTTCTCATATCCATATTCAACGGAGTTAACGGTGACTTTTGTTGCATCCAAAATGGTGATCGCACCTTGCGCTGTTTTTTTCGCGATGCTATCAAAGGTCTCATCGACAATTTTCTGCGCCTGGGCGACAGAAATTTTGTTGGAAACCTGATTATCTGCAGAAAAGGAAGGAAGAATAACAGCAGCGGCAATTGCCAAAATAATTACAACAGAAGCAATGGCGGTCCATAGTTTCCGGTGCTGTAAAATAGCCTTTTTCAATAGCATATCTCCTTTATATATCAGCAAGAAAGATAGGAACGCCAGGCATTCCTATCTTTCTTATAGCACTTATGTGTTAATTACTTAATGTACTTTGCGACGATGGCTTCGATGGTGCCGTCCTCGGTCAGTTTCATAATTGCAGCATCAACAGCATCCTTCAGAGCACCGTTGTCCTTTGCAAAACATGCAGCGTAGTCTTCGTCAGCATAGGAGGTCTCCAGGATAACCAGACCTTCGTTCTTTTCAACGAATGCCTTTGCAGGCTCGTTGTCGATGATGACGCAGTCAATATCGCCGCCCAGCAGAGCAACAACAGCCTCGTTGCCGTTGGTGTACTGTGTAACCAGTTCTTCACCGAAATCGCCGGTTGCGTAAATGTCACCGGTGGTGCCCAACTGCACGCCTACCTTGTAAGCAGCGCCTTCTGCATACAGATCATCAACAGTAGTGATGGAAGAGCCTTCCTTAACGATGATGGACTGAACGCCGGATGCATAACTGATGGAGAAGTCAACTTCTTCCTTTCTTTCATCGGTGATGGTCATACCGGCAAGACCAAGGTCAGCGCTGCCTTCCTTAACGGCAGTGATAATGGAATCGAACTGCATATCGCTGATAACCAGTTCCAGACCCAATTCCTTGGCAACAGCCTCGGCGATCTCTGCGTCGATACCCACGATCTTCTCACCTTCGTAGAACTCATAGGGAGGGAAGTATGCGTTGGTAGCCATAGTCAACTTGCCTTCGGTAACAGTCTTGAAAGCAGGAGCGGCTTCGGTGGTTTCGCCCTCGGTGGGAGCGACGGTGGTGGTTTCGTTGCTTGCGGTGGTGTCATCTGCGGGAGCCTGTGTGCAACCGGCAAACAGACCCAGAGCCATAATCAGCGCAAGTGTGAGAGCAATAATTTTCTTCATAGTTAAAACTCCTTTTCAATTTGATGAATGTGTTTCCGAATTGGATGTATGCATTATAACGCGTATATTATTCATAGTCAATTGGCAAAAACAACAAAGTGTACAGTGAAAATCAAGTAAAATCAAAGGATAATGCATAAATTTATACAGAATGCTGTGTATAAAGTCCAAATTGCTTATGAAAGAATATGCAAAAATCAATGAATATTCATCGTAAATACAATTATGCATAGGGGAATGGAAAAAGAAAAGTAAATTCTTTTTGGCGAAAATACCAATTGTAATGTATGTTAGAATCCTATATAATAAAATAGAATTTTTATGAACATATCATTTGAGGAGAATATTCTATGCATAATCGTTGCGAAGAATTAAAAAAGTATCTTCAGCCCGGTAAGCATATTCACCTGGTTGGCATTGGTGGCGTTTCTATGCGTCCTTTGGGTTTGGTACTCCAGGGAATGGGAATGGTCGTCACCGGATCGGATATGAATGCGTCCGTTTCAACGGATGAGTTGATTGCGAAAGGTATCCATGTTGCCATCGGTCATCAGGCTTCCAATGTGGAAGGGGCAGACTGTATTATTCGTACCGCGGCAGCGCAAAATGATAATCCGGAGGTTGCGGCTGCAAGAACACTGGGCATCCCGATGTTTGAACGGGCTCAGGCATGGGGCGTTATTATGCAGGCATATAAAAATGCTGTATGCATTTCCGGTACCCACGGAAAGACCACCACAACTTCTATGGTGACCCACATTCTGATGGCTGCGGAGAAAGACCCCACGGTTATGATCGGCGGATATTTGCCGTTGCTCCGTGCCGGTCACAGAGTCGGTCAGGGAGACACGATCGTATTGGAAAGTTGCGAATATTGCGATTCTTTCCTGAATTTCTATCCCACTTTGGCGGTAATACTGAATATTGAGGCAGATCATTTGGATTATTTCAAAGATCTTGCGGATGTTGAAAAATCTTTCCGCCAGTTTGCAAAACTGTCTACAAACGGCATCCTCGCCAATGGCGACGATCCCCATGTTTTGGAAACATTGGATGGTATGGCGTATGTCAGTTTTGGCTTTGCAGAGCACAATCGCATCCGCTGCGAAAACGTAAGTTCCGATTGGCGGCATTTTGATGTGATTTGTGACGGTGCGTTTTATTGTCATGTGGATCTGCAGGTTTATGGTAAGCACAATGCGCTGAACGCCCTCGGCGCGGCAGGCGCGGCTTGGATGCTGGGAATTCCCGGTGAACTGGTTTCCCAGGGCCTTGCAACATTTGGCGGCGCACAGCGGCGTATGCAGTTTAAGGGGAAATTTAACGGCGCAGATGTATTTGACGATTATGCCCACCACCCAGATGAACTGGCTGCAACCATCGAAGCGGTCAAGTCTATGGGTTACAACCGTATGGTTCTTGCCTTCCAACCCCACACCTATACACGCACCAAAGCGTTGTTTGATGACTTCGTGCGGGAATTGAAAAAGGCTGACCTTGTGATTTTGGCGGAGATCTATGCCGCCCGGGAGCGGAATACCGTGGGTATCTCCTCAAAGGATCTGGCAGAGCAGATTCCTGGCAGCGTATATTGCGAAACGTTGCAGGATGTGACACGTTACCTGAAATCCATCGCAAAGTCCGGCGATGTGGTTTTGACTGTGGGCGCAGGCGACATTTACAGAGCCGGTGAAGCGCTCTTTGATGAATAAACAAAATAGTGAGGCGAATGTCTTATGAAATTTAATGTATGTGTATTATTTGGTGGCATCAGCCCGGAGCATAAAGTTTCTCTCCGTTCTGCAGAGTCGGTGCTGAACAATATGGATCCGGAAAAATATAATGTTTTCCCAGTAGGTATTACAGAAGAAGGAAAATGGATCTATTTTGGCAGCCGGGATTATGGAATGCTTCCTTCCGGCCAGTGGTTAGCGTGTCCGGAGAACCGGCCTGCTGCCATTTCTCCCGTTCGTGGCCAGGGCCTGCTTTTGTTTACGGATAACTTGGCAGAGACAGTACCGATCGATGTGGTATTTCCGGTCCTCCATGGCGAAAATGGCGAAGACGGAGCGATGCAGGGTCTGCTGCAGATGGCAGGTATCCCTTATGTTGGTCCGCATGTTGCTGCCTCTGCGGTGTCTATGGACAAAACACTCACCAAATTGGTTATGGATAACGCAGGCGTTGTTCAGGCAGACTGGGAACTGGTTCGCAGCAGTGAACTTGAGACAAAAGAAGCGGATATTCTGGATAATATCGAATCCAGATTCTCTTATCCTGTGTTTGTAAAACCCGCTGGTACCGGTTCTTCTGTAGGTGTATCCAAAGCATCCGACCGGGCACAACTTTCCAAGGCGCTGCATGATGCCGGAAAATTTGACGCAAAAATTCTGGTGGAAGAATTTATTGACGGCAGAGAGATCGAGGTTGCTGTTTTGGGTAACGGAAGTCCCGTGGCATCCATCTGCGGTGAGATCAATTCCGGCGCTGAATTTTATGATTACAACGCCAAGTATATTACCGATACTTCAGTTGCCTATATCCCTGCGCGTATTCCGGAGAATGTGGCAGAGGGGGTTCGAAATATGGCGGTTAAGGTTTACAGCGCCATTGGCTGCCAGGGTTTGAGCCGTGTCGATTTCTTTGTAACTTACAAGGATGACCGCATTGTTTTCAACGAGATCAATACCATACCCGGATTTACCTCTATTTCTATGTATCCGAAATTGTTTGCTGCCAGCGGCATTCCTTACAGCGACCTGATCGACCAACTGCTGAAACTGGCGCTGGAGGCGTGTAAATGAAGAAAAATGTGACATTGTCCATTTGTGGGCGGCAGACCTATCTGGACCAGGAGCCGGATGTGATCGAACTGGTTACGGAAGGCACCATGGAGCAGATAGGTGACGGATGGGAACTGTTGTATGAAGAAACTGCCCTCACCGGTATGGAAGGTGTAACAACATCTTTTTTGGTTGAACCGGATCGGATCGTTTTGACCCGCAGCGGCAGACTTCATTCACAAATGATCTTCCGGTTGGGGGTCGCCCATGATTCTTTGTACCAGATGGATTTTGGCGCATTGATGATCACCGTATGCGCTACAAAATTGGAGTCGAACTTAACCCAGGAAGGCGGCACAGTGGATCTTAATTACAATATTGAGATCGAAAACACCACCGCCGGTACGATCGATTATCACCTGGACGTAAAAGTATAATAAAATGGCGTGTTGCCTTGTGGGCAACACGCCATTCATTTATTCATCGGGGGTAATACCACCGCCGGTACCATCAAGCCCCTGAGGCGGGGTTGTAGGTTCTGTCGGTTTGGTTTCTTCCTGCTTAGGTTCTTCTATTTTACAAATGACCTGATCACGGCTTCTGTATTTTGAGGTGTTTACGATGTCTTTAGAAATAAGTTCTCCGGTTGCTTTGCTATATTTACATTTGTAAGTTTCTACCTCATATCCGGTATAACCGCTTACGATCTCATCGCCGTCTTTGTAGCCTTTTTCGTTGTCAGCGGTCATTGTCTCATAAGTGACTTTATAACTGGTGGTATTCAGGACTCGGTACTCCATCTTGATCTCGTAATCCTTTTCGTCTGTTCCCACGAGGGAGATGGTAACGCTGCCGCCGGATGCCTCGGCTTCTATACGAATGGGATAGTTGGTGTTATTGCGGAACTTAAAGTCCAAGGCATTCCAACTAACGGTCGCATCCATACCCAGAGGGATATATCCGGGGTAGAATCCGTGGTTGCTCCGTTCAATGATTTCCAGATCGGCTACCAGCGTGCAGTAATACAAAGTGGAGGAGACCTGACAAATACCGCCGCCATAGGTGGTTATGGTCTCATTTCCGGAATAGGAAGCGCCGGGGCGATAACCGTTTGCCTCTGTTCGTTCTCCTAAAGTGTAGTTATAGGAGAAAACATCATTGGGTAGCAGGATCTTGCCGTTAATGCTCTCGCAAGCCCTTTTCAGATTGGTGTTTCGGTTGGAACTTCCGCTGGCAGTGGTAGTGAAGTGACCGAGCACATCTCTGTACAGTTTATCGCTTTCTTCGGTGTTGCCCTTGGTTTTGGTAAAGGGGATCGTCAGTTCCTCGCCCGGTGCAGCAGCCTTCAGTTTTTCTTCAACCTCGCTGATAGAAAACTCACAGCCGTCGGTTGCGGGGGTGACATCAAATGTTTGGGGATCAACGATAGCGTCCTTCGCTGCAATACAGTGTTCGTCAAAAATTGCCTGCAGATCCAGGTTTTGGGGCTGGATCGCTTCACAGATCATCTCAACAGAAAAACAGTTTGTGTTATAAGCGTCAAGTACCTTCTGTGTCAGCACATCCATATCCAGATTGTATTCCGGCGTGCCTTTGGTAATGGTCAATGTGGGTACAGACCCGGTGTCCGGGTCGTATGCGCCGGTCACTTGGTAAGTGGTCTCGGTGAGAAGACTGCTGTAATGGGCAGCCAGTGTGTCAAGGCTGGATTGAATTGCGTCCATATCCAAATTCAGATGCGGTAAAATATCCACAACGATACCGGTTACGGATTCCAACTTGTCTTGCGCTCTTTGCTTGGAATTGCCGGTGCGTCCATACTGATAGGCAACCTCCACAGCAGCCTCCACATTCAGCAAAACGCCGCTGTCCGAAGGGGAGATCTCCTCCTGATGGTCATTTACCTTCACGACCATATTGTTTTGGGAGTAGGTGTATTTTGTAGCCTGGTTAACTGCCTCCAGGGCAGCCTCTTTGCTCATACCGCCCACATCAACACCGGCGACCGATACATTGGGTAGAATCAAACCGTCATCTTTTTCCCAAAATAAGAAAAAGCCGGCAGCCACAGCAGCGATCAAAATGAAAAGTGTAGAACCGATCAGAATCAAATTCTTTTTCCGCTGCTTGGCATCAGTTTTTTTATCACCGGATGTATTCTTGTATGCTCGCTCAACACGATCCGAGTTGGTTTTGCGACCTTTCGGTTTTGCGGCCATATTGAATCACTCCTTATTTTTCTATACAATACGCTACATTATAACATAAAACGAAAGAAATGCAAGTTATACTGACAAATGCTCACGGTAATGGGCAAGGAATATCTTGGCTTGTTTTAAACTGTCCACGCCGGAGGCAAGTTTTAAGCGCAATGTCGGCTCTTTTGCAGAGGCGACAAATTGCACGCGATTGCGATAGTTTGCTTCCGCGCAAATGGCGCTGACCGCCTCAAAATTCAGTTGCCGCAGCACAAACAGCACGTCGCCTGCTTTTTGTTTTATGTCTGTGATACCGGCTTTCCGCGCATTGGCGCGGAGCAATGCAATTTCGATCAGATTCAGCACGCCTCTGGGCGGATCGCCGTAGCGGTCGATGATCTCGTCCAACAGATCGTCGGCATCATCCTGAGAGCGGATCGCCGCCATTCTGCGATACAGATCCATTCGCTCCTCGCCGCGGCTGACATACTCCGGATCCACATTGGCAGTTACATTCAAGTCCGCAGTACAGTCCGGCTCCTGGGGTTTTTGACCCTTTTCTTCCAAAACGGCCTCGTCCAGCAATTTTAGATACATATCATATCCAACAGACATCATGTGACCCGACTGTTCAGCGCCTAAAAGATTGCCTGCACCGCGAATCTCCAGGTCACGCATTGCGATTTTAAAACCGGAGCCGAATTCCGCAAAATCTCGTACAGCAGAAAGCCGCTTCTCGGCAATCTCAGTCAGATTTTTGTCCGGTCGATAGGTGAAATAGGCATAGGCGTGACGGGTAGAACGGCCTACGCGACCACGAAGTTGATGCAACTGGCTCAAACCAAACCGGTCGGCATTTTCGATAATTAAGGTGTTGGCATTGGGAATATCCAAACCAGTTTCAATGATCGTCGTACAAACCAGGACCTGAATCTCACCGTCTGCCATTGCATGCATCACATCGGCAAGGGCATCTTCACCCATTTTACCGTGGGCAACTGCAACCTGCAAACCGGGGATCCGCTTTTTCAGCGCAGCAGCGCATTGTTCGATGGTTTCTACACGGTTGTGCAGATAGTACACCTGGCCACCGCGAAGAATCTCACGGCGGATCGCATCGTCCAATATGGCATTGCTGTGCTCCATTACGAAGGTCTGTACCGGGTATCTGTCTGCCGGTGGTTCTTCAATGGTAGACATATCCCGGATGCCGGACAGCGCCATATTCAGTGTACGGGGGATGGGCGTAGCCGACAGTGTCAGAACATCCACGCCTTTGGAGATTTCCTTAAGCCGTTCCTTGTGACTGACACCAAACCGCTGTTCTTCGTCTACGATCAGCAGTCCAAGATCTTTGAAAACCACATTCTTTTGAAGCAGTTTGTGTGTGCCGATCACCACATCTACAAGACCGGCTTCCAGCCGTTGCAATGTTTTCTTTTGCTCTGTTGCAGTGCGGAAACGGCTGAGCACTTCCACATTCACCGGGAAACCGACAAAGCGGGAAATGGTGGTTTGATAATGTTGCTGCGCTAAAACAGTAGTAGGCACAAGAATGGCAACTTGCTTGCCGTCCATTACGGCTTTCATCACTGCCCGCAGCGCAACTTCCGTTTTGCCGAAACCCACATCGCCGCACAGAAGCCGATCCATTGGCGTGGGGGATTCCATATCCGACTTGATCTCGCTGATACAGCGCAGTTGGTCGTCTGTTTCCGGATAGGGGAAGTTGTCCTCGAATTCCTTTTGCCAGGGGGAATCCGCAGCAAAGGCAAATCCTTCCTGGCGCTTTCTTGCGGCATAAAGTTGAATCAATTCACCAGCCATATCCTTGGCTGCTTTTCGCGCCTTGGCTTTGGTTTTTTGCCACGCATCTGTACCGATCTTATTCAGTCGCACATTGGCATCTTCACCGCCGTTGCCAATATATTTGCTTACCATATCCAACTGGGTTGCAGGCACAAATAGTGTGTCTGACCCTTGGTAAGCGATCTTCACATAATCTTTTATAACGCCGTCGACCCGGATCTGTTCCATGGAAACAAAACGGCCGATGCCATAGTTTTCGTGAACGACCAGATCACCGGGAGAAAGGTCGGTAAAGGAGTTTAATTTCTGCCGGTTGGTAGCGGATTTTTTTGCTTTCTTTTTGGGCGCAGAACGAGCCAGCAACTGACCTTCGGTCAATATGGCAAGTTTGGAATTGGGGTATTCCATACCAAAGGGAATCGTGCCGTCGGTAAGCAAGATCTGACCGGGCTTGGGCATCGTGTTCAAAGGTATGCACAGAAAAGCCGAGAGTCCCCGGCTGCTGAGCATCTCCTGCAGCAGTTCTGCCCTGCGACGGGTACCGCACAAAACCAGCGACGCATAGTCATTCTTTTGATAATGGCGCAGGTCATCTGCCGCTGTGTCCATACTGCCGCCGTATCCGGGCAGTTGTTTGGCAACAAAGGGGATCAGTTTTTTTGGCGCAATATCCTCGGGGTAGGATGTGCCTGCAAAGGTGTCCATATAGACACATAAATGGTCCTTCAGATTTTTGCAAAATTCTTCCCAAAGGCATACATAGTCACAAAGTTCGCCGGCTACGATGCCGCCCTGGAGCAATGCATCTAACTGAAGACCCACATCTTCCAAACGGGATCGGGCACTCCGCTTCAGGTTGCCTTGATCGCAGAGGATTACGATGGCGTCTTTTGGAATATAAGAAACGGCGGTTGCATATTCCGGATAGATCAGCGCCATATATCGGTCGGATGCGGGATTATATACGGCATTTTCATACTTTTCCAGGTCTTTTTCCAATGTAGCGATAAGCGCTTCATTTGGATTCTTTCTGCGCTTTTGCCGATTGATCAGATTCTGAATATCACCGCAAAGTCCCTTTAGTCCTTCCGGATGTAAGCATGGCTGTGTTTCGCCAACAGGAAGTACAATCATTTGCTTGATGTTGTCGGTTCTGCGTTGGGTATCCGGGTCAAAATAACCCATTGTGTCCAGTTCATCACCGAAGAATTCAGCCCGCACCGGCAAATCGGCAGCAGGGGAGAAGATATCTAAAATGCCGCCACGAAGGGCAAACTGACCAGGACCTTCCACCATATTGCAGCGGCTGTAACCGGCGCCGGTCAACCGGCTGATAAGATCTTCAATGATATAGGATTTGCCGATTTTCAAGGAAAACACAGCATCGTCAAGAACGCCGGGCGGAACAGTTCGCTGGCACAGACTATCCCAGGGGAAAATCTGAATCGGCGTTTGATTGTTTTTCAAATCATACAACTGCCGCAACCGCTTTTGTTCCCAACCTCTGGAAACAACGGCTGTGTCATAAAGGGTCAGTTCTCTGCCGGGCAGTACCGGCACATCGACAGTCAGAAAACTTTTCAGATCGTCCTGAATGCGTTTTGCAGAAATGTCATCTTGGCAAATCACAACAATAGGGTGGGAAGAATCCTTCTTAAGACCTGCAATAATATGGCTACGATTAATTTGACCGATACCGGTAACAGCGGCATTTTCGCCCGCAACGACACACCGAAGCAGGGAAGTGTACTCCGGAAGTTGATTCAATATAGAGATGAGTTTGTCCATAGATCACACCTCAAAAAATTTTTTGTTCCACGTACAAACGCGGAAAGGGGAAAATACCTCCCCTTTCCGTGATATTTCGACAGTATTAAATCTTGCTGATATTATATCGATTGGCAGTTTCATACACGCCGTGCTCAATCAGATATAGCGCGGCATCTGCGGCGTTTTGCAAGGATGTGGACAGCGCCTTTTCGTCCTTTGCAGAGAAAGGAGATAAAACCCATTGGGCAAGATCACTCTCCGGCGTTGGCTTGCCGCCTACGCCGACTTTTACCCTGGGGAAGTCCTGACTGCCCAGTTCCTGAATAATGGACTTAATGCCGTTGTGTCCGCCGGCAGAGCCATCGGGGCGCACCCGCAAACAACCGGGTGCCAGCGAAATATCGTCAAAAATCACGATGATCCGCTGCGGCGGAATGTTAAAGTAGGCAGAAAGTTGCAAAACAGATTTGCCGGAAAGATTCATATAGGTCTGGGGTTTTAGGAGAAACAGTTTTTTGCCGTTCCACACCGTCTGACCATATAATCCTTGAAACTTGCCTTTGTCGATTTTGCATTTCAGTGTCTCACTCAGAATATCCAAGACCCGGAAACCGCAGTTATGTCTGGTTTTGGCATAATCCTTACCGGGATTGCCAAGACCGACGATCAGCCAATTTTCGCTCTTTTTACCAAACACAGCTTAGAACAGATCGGCGATAGAAGTACCGCCGTGAATGTGGGCGATTGCCCGGGCGAAGATGGGCGCAACATCCAACTGCTTGATCTTGCTGCAGGTGCAGTTTTCAGCTATGGGGATGGTGTTGTGAACCATCAGTTCTTTGATAACGCTGTTCTCAATGCGGTCAAACGCAGGACCGGACAGAACACCGTGGGTAGCACAGGCATAAACTTCCTTGGCACCGCCGACTTCCACCAGCGCGTTGGCTGCGTTACACAGAGAACCGGCAGTATCAACCATATCATCGTAAAGGATGCAGGTCTTACCCTTAACATCGCCGATGACGTTCATAACTTCACAAACATTTGCTTTCTGACGGCGCTTATCCACAATGGCAAGACCCATGTGGACCTTGGCGGCGAAAGCGCGGGCGCGGGCAACAGAGCCAACGTCGGGGGAAACAACCACAAATTCATCGTGGTTATAAGTATCTTCAGGGAATTTTTCGAGATAGTACTTCACAAAAGTGGGATTGCCCAGCAGGTGATCCACAGGACTATCAAAGAAACCCTGGATCTGCCCAGCGTGCAGGTCCATAGTCAGCACACGGTCTGTGCCTGCGGCGGGGATCATATTGGCAACCAGTTTTGCAGAGATGGGATCGCGGCTCTTTGCCTTACGATCCTGGCGGGCATAGCCAAAGTAGGGAATAACAGCAGTGATACGGCCGGCAGAAGCACGGCGGCAGGCATCGATCATAACCAGCAGTTCCATCAGCCGGTCGTTGACGGGGCAGCATGTGGAGTTGATCAGGAAAACGTCAGCGCCACGAACAGTCTCTTCCAGAGAAACGGAAACTTCGCCGTCAGAGAAAGTCTTAACAACACCCTTGCCCATAGGAAGACCCAGTTCCTTGCAGACTGTTTCTGCGAAGGCGGGATTGGAGTTGCCACAGAAAATCTTAATGTTATCACCGTACGCAATCATTTTAGTAATACCTCGCTTTTTCATCTATTTCTGAAATCAGCAACCGCTGGAAAAACATACGCATACATTATAACACCAT
>JAZQBF010000025.1:0-2005 GCA_045545615.1 Faecousia sp. | reverse complement strand
GCCATCGGTGGATTTTGAGTCCACTACGTCTACCAATTCCATCACACCGGCAGGCACTTGCATAGTATACACCATTAAAATGAAAATAGCAAGTGGAATTTTTATTTTTTTAAAGTCTATTAATGAAAATTTTTATTGCCGTTTTAAATACAGAGAAAATTTTTCATTAAAAATCCAAATACCGGGTCGTTTCAAAATGGATATCGCGGCTGGAACTTCCGATTTCGATTTTAAAATCGCCAGCCTCAAAAATCTTATTTCCGTGCCTGTTGTAGAAAGACAGATCTTCCTTGTTCAAACGGAGGGTAACGGTTTTTGTTTCGCCTCGCTTGATAAACAGTTTTTCAAAGGCCTTCAGTTCCTTAATGGGGCGCGCCATACTCGCCACCATATCCTGCACATAGCATTGGGCAATCTCAAAACCATCAATCTTTCCGCTATTGCGAATATCGAAAATGATCTCGAGTTCGTCATCTGTTTTGACGGTGCGGAAATTTGCGTATTCGAATTTCGTGTAGGACAATCCCTCTCCGAATGCAAACAGCGGCGTACTGTTACCCACCGTGGAAACATAAGTCTTGTGTTCGTAATAACCGCTCAGAACATATTCGTTTCGGTTGTGGTTATAGTGAATAGGGATCTGCCCGGTATATCTTGGGAATGTAATGGGAAGTTTGCCGCAAGGATTAAAATCGCCAAAGAGAATATCGGCGGCAGCCAAACCACACATCGTACCTCCGTGCCACGCCCAAAGAACGGCGTCGCACTGGTCGATCACATCACCAAAGGCAAGGGGTCTGCCTGCGAAGAAAACGGCTACGACCTTTTTGCCCGATAATTTGGCTTTGCGGATGGCATTGGCCTGGCTTTCAGGCAGTTCGATATTGGGCATTGTTTTGCCCTCACCGGTGATTTTCCAATCTTCGCCTACCGCCACAAGGCAAATATCCGCATCATTTTCTTCCTTTAAGCAGGCATTTTCCTCTCCATTCACCTGACAAACACCTTCATAGAAGGACACCACATCTTTTGCCTCGCCGCTGGCGTGCCAACTGCCAAGCAGGCTTTCCTTTTCGGTAGCGTATGGTCCGCAAACAGCAACTTTTTCTCCCTTATTTAACGGAAGTATGCCATCATTTTTTAAAAGCACCATAGAATGGGCGCTGATTTCTCTTGTCTTCTCAAGGGCATTTTCTGTATGTACGCCGTCATCTGTGTAAGGGTCGTTAAACAAACCCATTCTGAACTTGATACGCAGGATCCTCCGAACAGCCTCGTCCAGAGTATCCATAGACACCGAACCGTTTTCCAATGCTTGCGCAAGGTTGTTTGTATATAAGTTGTCGACCATATCCATATCGACGCCGGCATTGATAGCCAGTGTGGCAGAGAGCAAGTCGTTATCGGAAACGCCTTGACACTTAAGGCGCTCAATAGCCGCCCAGTCGCTGACTACAAAACCGTCAAAGCCAAGTTTGCCCCGGAGTACCTCTGTCTGGTAATATCTGCTGGCGGTAGCCGGTTCGCCGCTGATCTCGTTGAAGGAACTCATAACGGTTGCAACACCGCAATCAACAGCCGCCTCAAAAGCTGGCAAAGCGCGGTTGTACATTGTATAATCAGACCACTCGGTAGGGTCCTTGTCCCGACCTGCCTGGGATGCGCCGTAACCGATAAAATGCTTGGCGCAAGCGGCAAGTTTGCCCTTTTTCGACATATCAGCGCCCTGGATTCCCTCTACCGATGCCTTGGCAAACAACTTTCCCAAAAGGGGGTCTTCTCCGGGGCACTCGATCACTCTGCCCCATCGGGGGTCAACGCATATATCCAGCATTGGCGCAAAAGTCAGGTGAACGCCGTCAGCGCTGGCTTCAGCGGACATTATGGATGCCCCATCCCGAATCAGATCATAGTCCCATGTGGCTGTTTGGGCCAGCGGAATGGGGAAAATAGTTCTGCAGCCGTGGATAATATCTCTTGTATAAATAATCGGTATACCTAAACG
>JAZQBF010000024.1:0-8549 GCA_045545615.1 Faecousia sp. | reverse complement strand
AGTTGTCTTCCTAAGACCGCTTGGCCTCCGACTTCAGCCGTTGTCGAATGCGGAGTGGCTTTCACGCAGGGTGATGGCGACCTTCTCGAAGCCGTACTTGTCAGCCAGCTGCTTTGCAACGGACTTGTAGCCTTCGTGGTTCAGCGTGCCGGCATAGATGTCGGTAGCTTCTGCTTCGATGCCGAAGACATCCTTTGCATCTTCTTCGTTGGAGATGCAAACGTCAACATACTGGCACAGCTTGGTCATGGCTTCACGGGCCTGATCACGGGTCCACAGCTTGCCGCGGTAGTTCAGGTCGCAGGAGATCTTGATGCCGCGAGCCTTGGCAGCCTTACAGGCCTCTTCGCAGATGGCAACCAGGTTGGCGCCCAGAGCGGGAGTGATGCCGGTGAAGTGGAACCAGTCAGCGCCGTCGAAGATCTTGTCCCAGTCGAAGTCGGCAGACTCAGCTTCCTGAATGGCGGAATGCGCACGGTCATAGATGCACACGGAGCCACGCTGGGAAGCACCCTTTTCATTCCAGTAGATGCCCACGCGGTTACCGCCGCGGGTGATCAGAGAAGTGTCAACACCATAGCGGCGCAGGGAGTTGACGGCAGCCTGACCGATGGAGTGGGCGGGCAGCTTGGTCACGAAGGAAGCGTCCATGCCGTAGTTGGCCAGGGAGACAGCCACGTTGGCCTCGCCGCCGCCGAAGGTGAACTCGACGTGGTCACACTGGACAAAACGCTCGTAGTTGTAGGGCTGCAGACGCAGCATCAGTTCGCCGAAAGTAACAATCTTTGCCATAATTATTTTCTTGCCTCCTTGACAATTTCAACAGACTTCTTGCACAGCTCGGTGATCTCGTCCCATGCGCCGGACTCGATCAGCTTATCGGGGCACATATAGGAGCCGCCGCAGGCCACGATGATGGGGCTGGCAGCGTACTCAGCCAGATTCTTCAGGGAGATGCCGCCGGTGGGCATGACCTTGAACATGGGGAAGGGAGCGGCCATAGCCTTGATCTTAGCCAAACCGCCGGACTGCTCGGCAGGGAAGAACTTCAGCACTTCCAGACCCAGTTTGTAAGCGGCGTGGTAGTCGGTGGGGGTGGTACAGCCGGGGAAGCAGGTGATGCCCTTTTCCTGGCAGTATTTTACGATCTCAATGTCCAGACCGGGGGTGACAACAAACTTGCCGCCGGCGGCGATGGTCTGGTCAACATGCTCGGTGGTCATAACAGTGCCGGCACCAACCAGCATCTCGGGGTGTGCCTCAGCCATAATGCGGATGGCATCGGCAGCGCCTGCTGCCCGGAAAGTGACCTCTGCCACGGGCACGCCACCGGCGCACAGCGCGTCAGCCAAGGGCTTGGCATCCCGCTGGGGATTGGAAAGTTTGATAACCGGCACAACGCCGATCTCGCTGATCTTTTTCTGCAGTTCGTTCATATTTCGTTCCTCCTGGCGCAAAGCCAAAATTTATTTTTTGAATCTTAAATCATTATAATCTTTTCTCTATGGTGTGTCAATGACAAAAAGTGTGCCTCTGTGTGTCAGAGGCGCATCTTTTTAAATAACCGCACTGGAGTTTTTCAGTTGCAGTTGCAGTTTGTCTGCGATCAGAGCGATAAACTCGGAGTTGGTAGGCTTACCTTTGGTATTACTGACCGTATAACCAAAGAACCGCTGCAGCGTATCCAGGTCGCCTCTGTCCCAAGCCACTTCAATGGCGTGGCGGATGGCGCGCTCTACCCGGGAAGGGGTGGTCTGGAATGTTTTTGCCACCTGGGGATAGAGCACCTTGGTAATGGCGTTGATCACATCCATATCCTCTACGGCAATGATGATCGCCTCCCGGAGATACTGATAGCCTTTGATGTGGGCAGGTACGCCGATCTCGTGGATAATGTTGGTCACCATAGTCTCAATGCTTGTCTTGCCGCCGGAATGGGTGTTCTGCTGGGTGCTGCCCAGACCCCGCACTTCCTCCAGCCGCTCCACCAGCGCGGACATATCGCAAGGTTTCACCATTAAATACCGCACGCCCAAATTGGCTGCCGCAGATGCCACATAGTCGGTGATGAACCGGGATGTAGCCAAAGTAACGGGCTTTTTGTCCATATTGCTCAAAGCCTTTAAAACGGCGATGCCGTCCTGCTTGGCGAGCATCAGATCCAGCACCAGGACCTGGGGCTTGCGCTCCGTGACCATCCGGATGGCTTGCTCACCGTCGTTGGCAACGCCCACTACCCGGAATCCTTCCGCCCGTTGTAAAGCGGCAGACAGATTGCCGCAGAATTCTTCTGAATTGTCCGCAATCATAACTGTTGTGTAATTTTCCATAACTTCCTCTCCTGACATAAGATGATAATTCCCCGACGGCGACATTTTTGGTAGCCGCGATACATATAATTTAGCACAATGCACTCGATTTTGCAAGGAAAAACGCAAACAATCGCTCGACAAAAACCGACCAAAAACCACCGAAATGAGTTAAACTGCGAACAAATCGACCAAAATCGACACACAGTTGACGAGACTGGCGCTATGGTGTAAAATAACGGTATCAATCCATTGGAGGGATAAAAATGGATATTCGCAATCTAAAGACATTTTTAGACAGCGCCCACAGTGTCTACCACGCGGTGGCAGGTCTTGTGTGGGAGTTGGAGGCAGCCGGTTTTACCTGCCTGTCAGAAGGACAGCAGTGGCATCTGAGCCCCGGCGGCAAATACTATATCACCAGAGGTGGCAGCGCCTTGGTGGCGTTTCAGATCCCCACAGAAAAACCCCTTGGCTACCGGATCTCTGCCGCCCATAGCGACCGCCCCACATTCCAGGTGAAGGAAAAGGGCGAACTGACCGGCAAATATACCCGCCTTGCCACAGAAAAATACGGCGGTATGCTCCTTGCCCCCTGGTTGGACAGACCCCTTTCTGTTGCAGGCAGAGTGATGGTGGAGACCGAGGATGGGCTGGAAAGCCGCCTTGTGGACATCGATCGGGATCTGATGCTCATTCCCAATGTGGCGATCCACATGAACCGGAATGTAAACGAAGGCTACAAATGGGACTTAAAGACCGACCTGACCCCCTTGCTGGGCGGCGAAGATGCGGCAGGCAAATTCTGGTCACTGCTGGAAGAAAATGCCGGCGGCAGAATTATGGGCCACGATCTTTATTTGTATGTGCGGCAGAATGCGTCCCTTTGGGGCGTGGACGAGGAATATATCTCCGCTCCGGCGCTGGACGACCTCCAGTGCGCCTGGTGCTGCACCCAGGGTTTTCTGGGGGCAGAGCCGGAATCTTCCGTGTCGGTGCTGTGTGTATTTGATTGCGAGGAAGTGGGTTCGCAAAGCGCCCAGGGCGCAGATTCCGACCTGCTAAGCCGCGCCTTGATGCGGATCAGCGATGCTTTGGAACTGGATCACAGCCGGATGCTCAGCCAGTCGCTGATGGTCAGCGCAGACAATGCCCACGCCCTGCACCCCAACCACCCGGAGTATGCCGACCCGGAGAACGGGCCGCTGATCAACCGGGGCGTTGTGATCAAGTTTAACGCATGTCGCCGCTACACCACCGATGGCGCAGGCAGCGGGGTTTTGCGGCGGATCGCCGAGAAGGCAGGTGTGCCGATGCAGACCTATTATAATAAGGCGGATATTCCCGGCGGCTCTACATTGGGAAAACTCTCTGTCTCTCAGGTGTCTGTGCCTACGGTAGACATCGGTTTGGCGCAACTGGCAATGCACTCCTGCTACGAAACCGCCGGCGTAAAGGACACGGAATATCTTGTGCGCCTGATGACGGAATACTACGCAGCGGACTATGCCAGCCCCGAAGATGGCGTATTCTCGGTAAACTGACAAAATAACCAAAGAAAACACCGTAAAACTGTGCAAAAATCACAATTGCCCAATGCCGGTTTTTATGGTAATATAATAGCATCCGGGCATAGGGCGTTCTACTCCACTTTCCTAGGCGTTCTGTGTCACAAAAGGAGGAAATGTAAACACCGTTAGACTCACGGTACGGCAGTGTGGAGACCTGTCGTAATGCCGCGCGATCCTATAGCGGTCGGCGGTGAGAACATACGCGAGGAGTCGGTATGTTTAGAGTCGGAAATTATGGCAAGTTTATCCCTGAGAAACATCAAGAAGATCTACCCCTACAACGGCGACGAGGAAAAGGAAGCCAAGAAAGCAAAGAAAAAGAAGAACCTGGAGCCTGAGAAACCCAAGGCAAACCTGCAGAAGACTGCAGAGGGCGTTGTTGCTGTGCAGCAGTTCAGCCTGGAGATCGCAGACCACGAGTTCATCGTTCTGGTTGGTCCTTCCGGCTGTGGTAAGTCCACCACTCTGCGTATGATCGCAGGTCTGGAAGAAATTTCCGAGGGCGAACTGTACATCGGTGACAAACTGGTCAACGACGTCGCTCCCAAGGACCGTGACATCGCCATGGTCTTCCAGAGTTAAGCTCTGTATCCCCACATGACCGTTTATGATAACATGGCGTTTGCACTGAAACTGCGCCATACCCCTAAGGCTGAGATCGACCGCAAGGTCAAGGAAGCCGCTGAGATCCTGGACATCACCCAGTACCTGGGCCGTAAGCCCAAGGCTCTGTCCGGCGGTCAGCGTCAGCGTGTTGCCATCGGCCGTGCTATCGTCCGTGAGCCCAAGGTTATGCTGATGGACGAGCCTCTTTCCAACCTGGACGCCAAACTGCGTAACCAGATGCGCGCTGAGATCATCAAACTTCGTGAGCGCGTTAACACCACCTTCATCTACGTTACCCACGACCAGACCGAGGCTATGACCCTGGGCGATCGTATCGTCATTATGAAGGACGGTTTCATTCAGCAGATCGGCACTCCTCAGGAAGTGTTCAACCATCCCTACAACCTGTTCGTAGCAGGCTTTATCGGCTCTCCCCAGATGAACTTGTTCGACGCAAAGTTGGTCAAGAAGGACGGCAAGTACTTTGCTGACCTCTATGGCTACCAGGTAGAACTGTCTGCTGAGAAGCAGGCAAAACTGGCTGCCAACAACGTTGAGGAGCAGGACATCGTTCTGGGTCTGCGTCCCGAGCACATTCTGCTGGGCGACGAGGGCGTTGAGGCTCGCATCGACGTGCACGAACTGATGGGCTCTTCCATCCACCTGCACGTGAACGCCAACGGCAAGGACGTTGTCATCGTGGTTTCCACCATGAATATGACTGCCGAGGAAGTCAAGGCTCTGTCCGCCGGTACGAAAGTGAAGTTCAACTTCCAGGGTCACATCTGCCATGTCTTCAGCAAGGAGACCAAGATCAACCTGGAGGCCTAATCCCTACATATAAACAGACCTGCTCCGGCAGGTCTGTTTTTTTATGCGGCGGATCTTTTTTGCCAGTCGTGCGTTATTTAAGCGGCCATATACACAAAGTATAATGCCCGCTTAAAACCTTCGTCTGACAAAAAATCTCTCGCCGCAGGGGAGCGCGTTTTTTACCAGTCGTCGGTCATATACACAAAGTATAATGCCCGCTTAAAACCTACGTCTGACAAAAAATCTCTCGCCGCAGGTGGGTGCGGCTTTTGCCGATGGTGGGTTTAGTTGGCATTCACATACATATAAAAACAGACCTGCTTTGGCAGGTCTGTTTTTTGCCTTTAGCGGCTATGATAAACTTTTGGCAAAAAAATTGTCGTTTTTCTTATAAAATGCCAAAAGTGCTGAAAAGAGGTCAGATTTTCTTGACAAAAGGGCGAATTCGTATTACTCTCATAGTGTATAAAAGGGCTTTTTATAAGCACCATTTTTATAAAAACCCATACACTGAATCATAATAAAAATTACCGGGATTTCCCCGTTTGAGATAGGAGAAGAAACTATGCAGTATAATTGCCTGGAGATCTTGAAGTGGACGGAAGCAAAACTGAAGTATACCCACGATGTCTCTTTGCAGGAGGCAAACGCCCAGCAACTTCACGAGGCATTGGGCGAGGCTGTTATGATGGCCATTAGCGACAATTGGAGCATTTCCAAGCGCACCCGTATGCCCCAGAGAAAGGCTTATTATTTCTCTGCGGAGTATTTGGTGGGTCGTTTGGTTTATGCAAACCTTTATAATTTGGGCATTTTGGACGAACTGAAGCATCTCTTTTCCGAGAAGGGCGTAGACCTTGCCATTTTGGAAGATGTGGAAGATGCCGCATTGGGCAACGGTGGCTTGGGCAGACTGGCTGCCTGCTTCTTAGACAGCGCCGCCAGCATCAATGTGCCGCTGTCCGGCTACGGCCTGCGTTACCGGTTCGGTCTTTTTAAGCAGAAGTTTGACGACAACGGCTCTCAGGTGGAGGCGGCTGACGACTGGACCAAGTATGGCGACCCCTGGTCTTACCGCCGCTATAGCCACACCGTTAAGGTCCAGTTCCCGGACCACACCGTGCTGGCTGTGCCTTACGATGTACCGGTGATCGGCTACGATACCAACAACATCAACACCCTCCGTCTGTGGCAGTGCGAGGCAGAGGAAGAACTGGACTTTGGCGCATTTAACGATCAGGACTATATGCGCGCCCTGGCACAGAAGAACAAGGCAGAGGACATCACCCGCGTTCTGTACCCCAACGATTCCACTTGGGAAGGCAAACGCCTGCGTATCAAGCAGCAGTATGTGCTGTCCAGCGCATCTTTGCAGGATATTCTCCGGTCTTATAAGTCTGCCCACGGCAACGATCTTTCTCACTTTGCCGACTATGTGGCTGTGCAACTGAATGATACCCACCCGGCAATGTCCATTCCCGAACTGATCCGTCTTTTGATGGCAGAGGGTATGGATTTCGAGCAGGCATTCCAGATGGCGCAAAAGACCTTCTCCTACACCAACCACACTGTTATGGGCGAGGCGCTGGAGAAGTGGAATCTGGATCTTCTGCGCAGTGTCGTGCCGGAGATCGTGGATATTATTCTGCGCATCGATGAGCGCCTTCGGGCAGAGCATCCCAATTTGTTCATCGTCCGGGACAATACCGCCCACATGGCAAACTTAAGCGTCTATGTTGGCACCTATGTCAACGGCGTTGCGGAGATCCACTCCCAGATCCTCAAGGACGATGTGTTCAAAGCCTGGTATGAGGCATACCCTGAGCGCTTCCAGAACAAGACCAACGGTGTCACACCCCGTCGCTGGATGGGTCTGTGCAACCCGGAACTGAGCCAGATGATCAAGTATCGTGTTGGCGGCGACTTTTTGAAAGATCTGGATAAACTCAGCCAGTTAAAGCCTATGATCAGCGAAGATATGATCGCCCAGTTCCACGCCATCAAGCGGCAGAAGAAAGAGCAACTTTGCCAATTGGTCTACGAAAAAGAGGGCATCCGTCTGAACCCGGATTTCCTGTTTGATGTGCAGGTAAAGCGTCTGCACGAGTATAAGCGCCAACTGCTCAACGCACTGTCCATTGTGGATATTTACTTCCGCCTGAAAGACGGCAGCCTCACAGATTTCCAGCCTACGGTTTATCTTTTTGGCGCCAAATCCGCACCCGGCTATGCCCGGGCAAAGGCCATCATCCGTTATATCAACCGCATCGCCCGTATGATCAACAGCGATCCCGATGTGAACGATAAACTGAAGGTGGTATTCGTTCAAAACTACAACTGCTCTTACGCAGAGTATATCATTCCCGCAGCAGACATCTCCGAGCAGATCTCTCCTGCCGGCACGGAAGCCTCCGGTACCGGCAATATGAAACTGATGCTCAACGGCGCGGTTACTTTGGGCACATTGGACGGCGCCAATGTGGAGATCGTCAAGGAAGCGGGTATGGAGAACAACTATATCTTCGGCGCCACTGTTGACCAGATCAACGATTCCCGCCACGACTACAATCCCCGCTGGATCTACGACCATAACGACCGTCTCCACCGGGCGATCGACACCTTGGTTGACGGCACAGTGCCCACCGATGACGACCAGAGAGAACTGTACCACGCCCTCTTGGACGGCACTGCCTGGCACCAGGCAGACCACTACTTCCTGCTGATGGATTACGAATCCTATCTGGATGCAAAACTCCGGGCAAACCGGGACTATGCAGACCGTGTTTCCTTCGGCAGAAAGTGCCTGATGAATGTGGCAAGCGGCGGCAAGTTCTCCTCCGACCCTACCATCCGTCAGTACGCAGAAGAGATCTGGCACGTAAAACCCACCCAGTATTGATTTGAAAAGACCTTGCCCGTGGGCAAGGTCTTTTTTTGCGTAAAGTAGCAGAAAAGGAAATAAAAAATGTTTTTTGCCTCTTGAAAACGGGCTTTTTCTGGGGTATAATGACAGAAAAGGAAAGGGGGCGTGGCTGTGGCGCAGTATTTGGGCGAGACCAAAACCTGGATGGGTTCCGGGTTGCATACGGCATTGAAATATACGGATTATAGCAACGAGCAGTTATATAGCCCCCACTGTAATAACTGCTATGAGATATTGTTCGTGTTAAAGGGCAGTGTCCGCTTTGACTTAGAGGGTGAGCGGATCGTTGTAAAAGAGAATAACGCCATCGTCCTTGCCCCTATGGTG
>JAZQBF010000023.1:0-1704 GCA_045545615.1 Faecousia sp. | reverse complement strand
GGAGTTTTCCCTGGATGACCCCCGGATCACCATCCAAAACGGCTGCCTTCTGGCAGTAATAGAAGAAATATAAATTCCGGTTTGTCGAGGTGTTAAGTCGGAGGCCAAGCGGTCTTAGGAAGACAACTCTGCCTTTCAACTCCTTGGCTCACAGAACGACATGGCTACGATCCGACTTAATAAAACGGAGTTTTCCCTGGATGACCCCCGGATCACCATCCAAAACGGCTGCCTTCTGGCAGTAATAGAAGAAATATAAATTCCGGTTTGTCGAGGTGTTTCAAATCACGCACTGCACTCGCAAAGCCTCCCTTGTGTAAAGGGAGGTGGCGAAATCTTTGATTTCGCTCGGAGGGATTGCGCAAAAAATCTACGACGCCCACAAGCACTTCCTGCAAATCCGCAACACAATCCCCCACCGCTTCGCGGAGCCCCCTTTACACAAGGGGGCCTCTGGATTGCACCTCTAACCAACTGCTCGCTAAATTAGAATTTATGCGGTGGCGCAGGGGTTATATCCATTTTTCATGCAGCATTTTAGAGGGGAGAAAAATTTATGAAAAAATTTTTACAATTGGGGGTGGGGGCGTGATCGACTATCCCTTCTGCCAGCAGACGGTGACGGTTTACCGGCTGGAAAATGGCGTGGTGCAGCGGACAGCGCTGGAAAACTGCTTTTATCACTGGGAAGATACCCTGCAAAGGGGCGACGCCGGTGACCGGTTTGTAAGAAAATGTCTGCTCATCCAGCCGGGGGATACCCAAAAGGTGTTCCCCGGTGACCGGGTGTACCCGGGAATCGGTCCGGAGGAAGTGGAATGGGAGGATTTTCTGCCGGTGAATACCCCCGGTCTCTCCCAGATCGCCTACGCCACGCCCTGGTACTGGGACGGACATATTTCCCATACGGAAGCAGGCAGGAAATAGTGCAGAATGTGTTTTCAAATTCCGGTTTATAGAGTTTGTAGGGCGGGGGTTTACTCCCGCCGGATAGATAGGTTATTTGGTAACGGCGGGACCAAGGCCCCGCCCTACAGCATTAACCAACTGCTCCGTAAATTGGAATTTAGGGAAGGAAATGATATGACAGAAAAAGTTTTGAAGTGGCTCAGGGGGTTTACGCCCTTTGCCGGGATGATGACGGATTTTTTGGGCGTTACCCCCGGGTGCTCCGGGCTTTATCCCAAAGGGCAGACCCGTCGGGAACAGAAAAAGGACATTGCCGGCAGGGTGTATGCCGCCTGCAGCAGGGTGTATCTGATTCGCTACCGGGTGATCCCCGGGGCATCGGCTGTGGCGACGGTGGAGTCTTTCAGCCAGTGGGCGGAAGATTCCACCGCCATTCCCCAACTGGGGGAGAACACCAGGGCGGTGGTGAAAAACGCCCACCTTGCCGCCAGAGAGCAGACCGGCACAGCCATTTATGAGATGCTGCTGGAACTGACCTGGGAAGTCTCCGGCAGCCGGGGGCAGACCACCCTTTACAAGGTCAATTCCAAAAATCTCATTACCCCGGATGCGCCGGTGACGGTAACTGTCCAGACCCTGGAAGACCCCAATTCCGGCTATGATGAATCCGGGGTGTTGCACCGGTATCCTCTGCGGAATATCCGCCGGTGGCAGTTTGTTTACACCGGCATCACCCAGGGGGAGAAGGACTATCTTGCAGATCTAAGTCGGAGGCCCAAGGCGGGCTTAGGAAGA
>JAZQBF010000022.1:0-2701 GCA_045545615.1 Faecousia sp. | reverse complement strand
ACTTATGAAGTACCTCAAATTGAACAAATTCGTTTTGCTACAGAAGATATTGCAATCGTTCTTCCCGATGACGATTTATCCGGTCTCAGAGCAATGCCTATGTAATGCAATAAAAAACTCCCTTGGGCAACCCGCCCAAGGAACTTTTTTGGCGGCGAGTCGCCGGTCGGCAGCGCCGACAAGCATTTCGTCACGAACGCGAATCTAATCGCACTTCCGCTATAATGCTCGGTAACGAAAGCAGGACAGATACCGGGCGCTATAACGGAACGAAAAACTACCGCCCGTCTTCGTGCGAAACTGCCCGGGCGGGCATCCGCCCTTCCGCTATACCTCTCGGTAACGCACAATGTAAAAATTTGTGTCATTCTGAGCAAGGTTGCCTTTGGCAACCGCGTCGAAGAATCTTCGCAGTTCGTCTACCGGAGCGGAAAAGATCCTTCGACTCCCCTTCGACTACGCTCAGGGTCGCGCAGGCTTTATGTTGCGAACCCTGTAAAAATGCGATATAATGCTTTTAAGACAAGGGAGGGATGCCTATACTCAAAAAACTGTATGAGAAAAGTGAAATTTGGTTTGCGGTAGCCTGGATCATTGCCTATGTGGTCCTTGCATCCACAGGTGATAATATTTCGGCGGATTTGGGCATCGACAAGATCGTAACTTTGCCGATCCTGATCGCGCTGTCCGCAATTCTGTATTTCTTTGTCCGCAAGAACGGGTTAACGGAAAAATACGGTCTTTGCAAACCCCGGCTGCCCAACCCGAAGATGCTGTTTTACGCGCCGCTGCTTGTTCTGCTGACGGCAAATTTGTGGTACGGCGTCGCGATGAACCAGTCGCCCCTGGAAACGGTGCTGTATGTCCTGTCTATGTTCTGCGTCGGTTTCCTTGAGGAAATGATCTTCCGGGGACTACTGTTTCAGGCTATGACCAAAAACGGTGTGAGATCCGCTATCATTGTTTCCAGTGTGACCTTTGGCATCGGGCATATCGTGAACCTTTTTAATGGCTCCGGGGCAGAACTGCTGCCGAATCTTTTGCAGGTGGCGTATGCCATCGCCATCGGCTTTGCCTTCGTGATGATCTATTGCAGAACTAAGAGCCTGATGCCCTGTATCCTCACCCACAGCGTTTTCAACGGACTTAGTGCTTTTGCCAATGAAGCGGCTATGACACCCCAAAGAGAGATCCTCTCCGGCATTTTGCTTGCGGTGATCGGTGGCGGCTATGCCCTGTATCTTGCCCTGGCAGTGAAAGAAGAGACAGTAAAATGATGAACACAGAAAATATCTTTTATACAAGCGACCGGGCTCAGTGGCGGCGATGGCTTGCAGAGCATTTTGAGACGGAAACGGAAGTTTGGTTTGTGTTTCCTCTGAAAAATAGCGGCAAGCCGGGGCTTTCTTATAACGATGCCGTGGAGGAAGCCCTGTGCTTTGGCTGGATCGACAGCATTTATCACGCCGTAGAGGGGGGCCGCGCCTTGCGGTTCACGCCGAGAAGGGCCGGAAGTCCCTATTCCCGTCCCAACATTGAGCGCCTGATTTGGCTGGACAAGCAGGGGATGCTCCACCCCAGTGTACGGGAAAGTGTTGCCGATCTGATCTCTGCGCCCTATATTTTTCCGGCGGATATCATGGATGCCATTCGTGCAGACGAGGTTGCGTGGGAGAATTATCAAAAATTAGCCGAGCCCTACAAACGTATCCGCGTTGCCTACATCGACGCGGCAAGAAAGCGACCCGAGGAATTCAAAAAGCGGCTTCATAGTTTTCTGCGGAAAACCCGGGAGGGCAAGCGGATCCCCGGCTACGGCGGCGTGGATAAGTATTACGATTAAAATGTAAAATTGGAATATGTCGAACAGTTAAACAAATAAGATTTTGTAGGGGGGCAATATAGATGAATGAAGAATGCTTGATTTGCAAAGCACCACTTGAATATCTCAATGCCGACGAGGAAATGGAATGCGTGCTTTGCCATAAAAAACAGTATAGTAAAACAAGATGTGTAGGTGGTCATTTCGTCTGCGATGAATGCCATACAAGCGGAATGGACAGTATGATTGCTATTTGTCTTAACAGCAAATCCGATGATCCGATTGAAATTTTAGAAGAAATGATGCGTATGCCATCTTGCCATATGCACGGCCCCGAGCATCATACGATGGTTGGCTCGGCACTTCTGACCGCTTATAAAAACGCAGGCGGTGAAATTGATCTGGCGTCCGCGCTTGGAGAAATGCAGAAAAGAGGAAAACAAGTCCCCGGCGGTGCCTGCGGATTTTGGGGCGCATGCGGTGCAGGCATCAGCACGGGAATGTACATCTCCATTGCCTTGAAAGCCACTCCTTTGGCAGGTGAAGCCTGGGGATTATCCAACCAAATGACAGCAAGAGCATTAGATGCGATAGGCAAAAATGGTGGCCCCCGTTGCTGCAAAAGAGATTCCTATCTTGCTATCATAGAAGCTATCAAATTCACGAGCGAAAAATTACATATCGATATGAAGCTGAACACTGTGATCTGCACTCGCTCACACTTGAACAATCAATGCAGACAGGAAAAGTGTCATTTTCACAAAAACTATACAGAGTGACCAATTCCAATTTGTCACACAGACAGCAACAGACAGTTGCTTGCAGGCTACGGCAACCTTTGGTAAAATATAACTACAAAATATAGGGTGGTGAAATTAT
>JAZQBF010000021.1:0-5065 GCA_045545615.1 Faecousia sp. | reverse complement strand
GATTTGTTTGTCTCGCCGGCTCCTTTGACCTCTGTCAATGATTAGTTTGTGTATTTTTTCTTATTCAGGAGCAAAACTGCCAAGCAAGCGGCAGAAACAGCCATCAAAATCGCGAAAACTGCAATGGGGGTGTTGTCGCCGGTTTGGGGCGTGTTGTTGCTCGCATCTTTTTGGCTTTCGGGGGTGGTAGGTTCGGGTTCTTCCGGCGTTTCGGGGGTAGTGGGTTCGGGTTCTTCCGGGGGTTCAGGTTCGTTGGTGACAATGGTCACATCGGTCATATCGTACAGGCTGGTTTTGCCTTCTTTGAAACGGAAGTAGGCTGCCAGGGCATACTGTCCCTGCTCCGTTGCCATACCGTTTATGCTGTCGCCGGGAATATGGGCAAAACCGCCCCCATCTACAGCAAACAGACACATAGCATCCAAAACGGAAACGCCGTTCTTCACAAACCGGGGGTCGGTCTCCGGGTCGATGCCCAATGCGGTCAGCGCCACCACCACTTGGGCGCAGGACTCGGTACAGACGCCGTCAACCGAGCCGAAACCGCCGTTTGCCATCTGCTTGTTGCTCAGGCAATCCAGCGCTTTGTCCACCGCTGCTTTCACAGCATCGTTGGTCTTATAATAAGGTGCCAGCGCCTGGATCGCCATACCGGTCATATCCGGGTCCGCTGCCCGATTGGCAAGATCCCAGCCGCCGTCAGCAAGTTGCTTTTCCAGAATGTAGGCGATGAGTTTTTCCCGGGTCGCCTGCTCGGTCGCATTGGGGTTGGTGGGGATCTCATAGCCGTGGGAGTCAAAGGCGATCAGCGCCCAGATAGGACCGTTGATGCCCTGCTTGGGAATGTAGGTCATATCTGTCAGACCCATCAGCAGGTTGTGACCGTCCACATCGGTCACGTCGTAACCGGCGGCGGTCAGGGCAAGGATCACACGGGAATTTTCTGTGCTCTTGACCCGGTGGAGTTGCTCTTTGTCGTTGATCTCTGCTTTCACAAAGTCCACTACATTTTGATAATAGCCTTCGGGGCAGGGCTGACCGGCGCGGGTCAGGTCAATGACCATCCATTCACCGCCGATAGAGCCTACACCGGGTGTGCCGAGAGCGGCGATGTAACTGCCGGTGGCATCAAAGATCCCCTTGTGGTCTGCTTTGGCAGCCTGGTTGTAGGCTTCTTCCAGTGCGCTTTCGGCAGCGGTCAGGATATTTACATTTTCCACCAGGGCTTTTTGTGTGTCAGTTAAGCCATCAAAAGCGCTGCGGGCAGTCTCCACTTTCTTTCCGGAGAAGACGGTCACTGCGCCGATGGCAGCGATCTTTTCTTCCACGGCATTCGCCGCTGCCTGGTCTGCGGCTGCCTGGTCTGCGGCTGCCTGGTCTTTCAGTTGCTGCAAGGCTGCCTCTGCATCGGTCAGGGCGGTGTAATTGGTGACCAGCGCCTTTTGCGTATCACTTAAGGCATCATAGGCTGCTCGTGCTGCAGCAATTGCAGTTTCCTTGGTCAAGTCCACAGAGCCAATGGCGGGGATCTTTTCGATCACGGCGCCCGCCGCCGCTTGGTCTGCATTTTCAGTTACTGCCACCTTGGCAAACGCCGGGGCAGAGACAACGCAGGGTTCACCGGTGCTGAAATAGGAATCACACCAGTCGTGCATACCCTCTGTTCCCTGGCTGCCGTTCGCCCAAAGGTAATAGGTGCCGGGTTCGGAGAAGGTGACGGATGCGCAGCCATTTGCGTCGGTGGTAACGCTGCCCATTTCTTCGTAAAGGGTCGTGCCGTAATAAACGGTGTGATCGGGAACATCGACAAAGGCGGTGGAATAGTCGCCGCTCATACTTGCGCCGCCCTTGATCATCTGGATGTTGGTGGCAGCGCCTGCCTGGGCAGTATAGGTATGGGTGATCTCACCGTTTTCGTCAGCAAAATACTGGAATCCAAAGGCTTCATCCCCAAAAAAGCCCCAACAACTATATCCGGCAAGGTCAATAAAATCGCCGGGTTGCAAAACGATGTGGTCTGATGTGGCGCCCCAACTCTCATACTCCAGCGGGTACGCGCCGTTTAAGTAATAGTTCAGGTTTTCGTCCTGACCAAACAGACCGCCTGCAAAGTAAGAACTTCCGGGCGATCCCGTGAATGTAACATCGCTCCAACTGCCACCGTAGAGGTTTTCCTGGACATAAATGACCAGATGCAGCGCGGTGATCTCATAACTTCCGTCGCCATCTGCATCATACAGATAATCCGACAAACCGTAGGCATCCAGATCGACGGTTGCCAGTTCCGCAAAAGAAACCGGGACATACGCCATAGGCTTGCCGGTTTGATCATTTTTATATACGCCGTTAAAACTTACGGACATATATACCGTACCGTCCTGGGACGCATCCAGATCCGTCGCCAGGGCAACTGTAGGCAGCAGGCTCAATACCATCACTACGGCAAGGAGCATGCTAAGCAGTTTTTTCGCCATTTTCATAACAACAATTCCTTTCAACTATTTCTTCTCTTTGGGCGCTTTCAACCCAGCAGACTCCAATGCCCGGGGCCACGGTCCAAGGTATGCCTTGATCTGGGCGCAAGAGGCACTGTCAAAGTCTTTTTTTGTGGGAAATCTTCCGAGTTCTGTATACTTTTGTCGCAAAAGGTCCTCCGCCCAGGCCTTCTTTTCTTCCGGTGTCACTTGCATCCCTCCTTTGCTGTTTTTGTGGTTTACATAACATAAAGTGCAGCCGATTTATCCGCAAGTACGGATAAACCAGGCTGAACTCTCCTGTCAAAGCGTGGTAAACCCAATTGATACGGCAGGCTCTCTGACTTATGGCAAACGCCAAACACAGCAATGGACGGTTGTGCCGGATTTTCACCGGCTCACCTTGCGGTATCAATAAAGCAATATTCAGTTGGTTTGCGGACTGTGACCGTCCGGGCAATCTGCGCAGAGGGGGATTCCGCGCTTAGACGGTCACAGCAAAAAACTGCAGCGACCCCAAGGGCCGCTCCAGCCGTTTTTCCGCAACAAAAAACCACAGGTTCCGTACTTGCAGACCCTTGTGTTTTTACCTCATTTGAGCAGTTCTCCTGACTTACGTATCATAAGCGCTGTGCGGCCTTCTCAGATCTCTCCAATGACCGGCTTTCGCCTTGCACAGCAGCCTCCACGCATACAGTGGCGGTACCGACCGGGATTTGCACCCGGTTATCTATTCTCCTGCGGCGCTGTTACCACTTCCGCAGGCACTCAAACGGAATATTTACTTGCAAGGAAAGTATACATCATCCTGCCGCAAATGTCAATGATAAGGTTTTGCAAAATTTGGCTCTTTTTCCGCAAAGATACATTTATATTTTTCGTCTTTTCGGCAAAGATATGCTTGCGGAAAGAAAAGACAGTTTCTTTCAAGAAACGTGTCAACTTTCCAAAAAACAAAGACATACTTGCACAATCAGATTGCTGATTGGACAACTTGAGATTTTTCGGTAGCGCAAATTTGGCGGCGCAGGAATACTTTGTGCTGCCAAATGCGGCGATAGCGGAAAAGATCCGTTGTTCCGGCAGCAAGATGATTGAAAAGTGTGTCCCCTAAAAGGAGAGAGAGTTATGAAGAACAACAATCAGATCAACGTTCCCCAGGCACGGGAAGCAATGGACCGTTTCAAGATGCAGGCTGCATCCGAGGTTGGCGTGAACCTGACCAACGGTTACAACGGTCATCTGACCAGCCGTGAGGCAGGTTCCGTCGGCGGCCAGATGGTCAAGAAAATGATCGAGGCTTACGAGCAGGGTCTGCAGTAAGGCGGGATGGCCCGCCAGCCAAATTCGGCGGCGAGTCATCGCTGACAATTCGTCACCCACGCGAAACGAAACGTAGTTCCGTTGTAGTGCTCGGTGACGAAGGATCGCGAAAGGGGACGGGGAATACTCGTCCCTTACATAGACGGGATGGGAAATTCCCTTTCTTTCCCTTGACTGCGACGGAAAATTGTGGTACTATATCGCTACGCCGCTGTGGGGAGCGATGGGAGCGCCGCCGGGGGCGGATACATGTTGGGGACCCTGTAAAGCCTGCTTTGCGGGGAAGAGGAGAAACCAAGATACGGATGGAATTTCCTGCTTGCAGGAAATGGAGTGTTGTATCTTGTGTTTCGACGAAGCGAGTAGCCGCGGTCTGTGTGCAACGCAGTCGCACCGTCGGCAAGGCGCACACAGGGCACCGCAATAGGAGGAATAGGTAGACACAAGGGACTTAATCCTTCGGAGTAAATCTCTTGGTAATAATGAAAAAATAAGCCGCTGTGGTGGAATAGGTAGACACAAGGGACTTTAACAGGCAACCGTTGGAAACTTCAGGAGTCAATTTACTATGAAAAAGATTGATGAAAAAGTGTTTATCACAACGTGCCAAAATTCTTTGACAATGGCAGAGGCTGCCAGGAAACTGGAAATGCATTTCAACACATTTAAGCGACACGCGTTAAGGTTGGGGTGCTATGCGGTTAATCCTAGTGGCAAGGGCGTATCAAAGCCAAGGACGCCGTCGATCTCGACGGACGATATTCTGGCAGGCAAATATCCGGACTATGCAACCTATAAGTTGAAAAGAAGATTGATTCGCGAAGGTTACATAGAGGATAAGTGCCAACGCTGCGGATGGGCGGAAAAGCGGGATCCGAATGATGAGTTTACGCCATGTGAATTGCATCATATAGATGGAAACGCCAGAAACCATCTGCGCAGTAATCTGCGGCTGTATTGCCCCAATTGCCATTCGTTACAAACACACTATCGGTCAAAGAATAGAGCAGGTAGTCAGGGATGACTACACTGAATGTCAGTAAATTCGGTGAAACCTTTGATAGTGGCAACGCCGAGCCAAGCCAAGGAATCCTTGGAAGGTGTAGAGGCCAGACACTGACCACCTAGAACAGGTGAAGGCATGGTCCAGACCACAAACCGACAGGGTAGCGAAAGCTATAGTGGTAAGAAAATCCCTCGGAGTAAAATCCGTACCGGTTCGATTCCGGTTGCCGGCACCAAAAGACACAGTACCCCACGGGGTGCTG
>JAZQBF010000020.1:0-1953 GCA_045545615.1 Faecousia sp. | reverse complement strand
GCCATCGCCTGCGCCATCCACTATGAAGAGCCCACCGATGAATTTGCGGTGCAACTGAAGACCCTCCGGGAAGAAAAAGGCATTCCCTATATCATTGAAAATGTCTGCAAGTTAGACCCGGACGGCGACCTTGCCAAACTGATTTTGGAGAAGGTAGCCCTGATCAAGCGTTGGGGGTGGGTAAAATGAGCAAAATTGCCGTGATCGGCGCCGGTAAGACCGGCAGAGGCTTTATTGGCCGTCTTCTTGCCGAAGCAGGAAAAGAAATCCTGTTTATCGATAAGAACAAAGGGCTGGTAGACCGGTTAAACGAAGAAAAAGCCTTTCGTGTTTCTTTCTTCGGCGGCAGCCGGGAGCCGGTGCTGGTGGGCAATTACACTGCCTGCTCTTGGGAAAATGCCGACCTTTCCGACGCAGAACTGATTTTCGTATCCGTATGCGGACAGAACTTAAAAGATGTGGGCGCGGAACTGACCGCCCATCTGCCTACAGACAAAAAAGTCCATATCATCACTTGCGAAAATGCCTCTCACCCCTCCAAGACCCTTCGGGATACCATCATCGGCAAAACCGTTGCCGTCAGTGAAGCCACCGTTTTCTGCACCACCATCGAAGACGAGGGCATTCACATCAATTCCGAAAACTACCCCTATCTCCAGTGCGATGCTGACCTTTTGGAAGGTTATGTGCCGGAGGTATCATCGGTCAGAGCCATTGGCAATTTCTCCGATTTTCTTACCCGGAAACTCTATACCTACAACGCCGCCAGTTGCGTTATCGCTTATGTAGGCGCGCTCCTTGGCTACACAGATTACGGTGCCGCCGCCAATGACCCTGCCATTTTAGCGCTGCTGGATAAAAACTACGCATCCACCAACCGTGCCATGTGCCGCCGGTTTGGCTATGATATGCAGGATCAGACGGAGTTTGCCGCATTGTCCAAGAAAAAATTCTGCGACCGCACCATTGTGGACACCGTAGCGAGAAACGCCCGGGAGCCCCACCGGAAACTGGGCGCAGGAGAGCGGATCATCGGCGCCGCCGCCCTTTTGCAGGCCCAGGGCGAAGATGCGTCCGTTCTGGAACTGACCGCCGCCGCTGCGCTTTTGTATCAAGACAGCGCAGACGCCGTTTGGACCGGTATGCAGAAAGAAAAGGGCATCGCCGGTATTTTGGCGGATATTTGCGGTCTGCAACCGGATGATACGCTGTATCAAACCATCTCAGCTCTGGCGGCCGCTCTTTCCCAAGACCCCAAAGCAGCCATTTCCACTGTTCTGAACAGATGCTAAAGAAGGGAGTCTGTCTATGACATTTACTTATGACGATAAAACTTTTCTCCTGAACGGCGAGCCTTATACCATTCTTTCCGGCGCCATCCACTATTTCCGCACCGTACCGGAATATTGGCGTGACCGACTTTTGAAACTGAAAGCCTGTGGCTTTAACACCGTTGAAACATACACCTGCTGGAATCTTCATGAGCGAAAAGAGGGTCAGTTTGACTTTTCCGGTATGCTGGATATTGAGCGGTTTATTTCCATAGCGGAAGAACTGGACTTGAATGTGATCATTCGTCCCGGTCCTTATATCTGCGCCGAGTGGGAATTTGGCGGTCTGCCCTCCTGGCTTTTGAAATATCCGAATATCGCCCTGCGGTGTGATGACCCGCTGTACTTGGAGAAAGTGACCCCCTACTACAAGCAACTGTTCGACCGTATTCGCCCCCACCTTTGCACCAATGGCGGCAAAGTGATCATGATGCAGGTGGAAAATGAGTACGGCAGTTACGGCGACGATAAGTCCTACCTGCGGAAAGTGGCAAAACTTTACCGGGACAACGGTATCGACTGTACCCTCTTTACCTCCGACGGCACCCTTTTGGCGATGCTCTCCGGCGGCACACTGCCGGAACTGCTGGCTGTGGGCAACTTTGGCGGCGGCGTAACGGAA
>JAZQBF010000019.1:0-2703 GCA_045545615.1 Faecousia sp. | reverse complement strand
TCGTATCCTGCTAAAGCGTTGAGCAGGCTGGATTTGCCTACATTGGGTTTGCCTACGATCGCAGCGGCAACACCTTGGCGCAATATCCGACCTTGGTCATAAGTTTTTAAAAGCGCCTCAAGGGCTTTTTCATCAGCACGGAGCGTACCTTCGTAATTATCAAGACCAAAATCTTCAATGTCCTCATCGGGATAATCCAAAACCGCATGGAAGTGGCTGCAAAGATCTACTAAATTGTCGTAAATGGGCGCCAATTTCTTTTGCAATACACCGCCTACTTGTCCCGCGGCGTTGGCGGCAGCGTCGGCGGTCTCTGCCTCGATCAGATCGATCACGGCTTCTGCCTGGGTCAGATCCAACTGTCCGTTTAAAAACGCCCGCTTGGTAAATTCACCCCGCTTGGCAGGTAACGCGCCAGCCTTGTACAGCGCATCCAAGCCGGCTGCCAATACAGCAGGAGATCCGTGACACTGAATTTCCACTGTATCTTCACCGGTGTAACTGTGCGGACCCCGGGTATACACCGCCATACATTGGTCAATAATGCGATCCTGGGCATCCTGCAAAACACCCAGCATCAGTTTTCTGTTTGGCGCTTCTTCCAGGGGCAAACCACTGCTTAATTTAAACACCTTCCCGGCAACCTGCGCGCAACCGTCACCGGTGAGCCGCAGAATGCCGATAGCACTGATCTGATTGCCGGTAGAAACCGCTGCAATAACGTGAGCCATAGAATTCTCCTTTAAGTTCATTACATTATAATATAGCATATATGTTTTCTAAAAGCAATTCCGGGAAAATATTATCGCGACTTTTGGGTAACATATCCAAGAGGTGACACCATGGATAAAGAAATGACTATGTATCCCGGAGAAATGACAGATGCCAATGTCAGCAAAATTTTTGATGGAGCGGCAGATTTTGTCCGCCGGGAATTGCAGTGCGGCGAACACAAACTCTATGCCTATGCCATTGACGGTCTGATCGCTTCTGCCTATGCGTCGGATTACATTTTTAAACCCATTACCCAACACCTAACGGCAGATAGTATGGATAAACTGTATCAGCGCGCAATGTCGGGTATGATATATAATAATGTAGCGGTTCCTTGTAAGGATCTGAGCCAAATTGCTTTTTTGCTGGTTAACGGCTTTTGCGTGGTGTTATTCCCGGGCGCAGGTGCAATTGGTTTTGAGGTCAAAACGCCGGATAAGCGGGGGACATCTGCCCCGGATGCGGAGAACACCGTCAAGGGCGCAAAGGATGCTTTTGTGGAAACCATCCGGTCCAATACCAGTTATATCCGCAGACACTTGCGAACACCGGATCTGCGTATTTATGAAACCCAGGTAGGCAGGCGTTCTCTGACCAACGTCAGCGTCCTCTGGATCGAGGGAATCACAAATCCGGAACTGGTAAATAGAATGAAAGACAGACTCAAACAAATCGATATTGACGGTTTGGTAACGCCTGCTGCGGTGGAAGAGTATGTGACAGGTTCCAGGTGGACGGCGTTTCCGTTGCTGCAATATACAGAGCGTTCCGATCGCTTTAGTCAAGGACTGCTGGATGGCAGGGTAGGACTGTTGGTAGACGGTCTTCCTGTTGGTTATCTTGCTCCGGTGGACATTGGCTATTTGATGAACTCCCCGGAAGATCAAAGCCGGGATTTTGTCTCCGCATCCTGGACGCGTGTGTTGCGTTATATTGCGCTGGCAATCGATTTGTTGCTGCCTGCGCTGTTCGTGGCAATGACTGTTTATCACAGGGATTTGCTTCCTCCGGTTTTAGGTCAAGTAGTAATGGAGAGTAAACAAACTGTGCCGTTCTCCGCTGCGTGGGAAACGTTGGGTTTGTTGGTTGCGTTTGAATTGCTGCAGGAAACGGGCATCCACCTGCCGCAGAATATCGGCAACTCTGTTTCCATTATTGGTGGCATCGTAGTCGGTACAGCCGCAGCAGAGGCGGGACTGTTGTCACCAGTGGCGTTGATCGCGGTCAGTATGGCAGGAATTTGTGGATTTGTATTGCCCAATCGAGATATGGCAACTGCTGTTCGCGTATGCCGATTCCTTTTAACGATCCTTGCATCTTTTATGGGTTTGCACGGTATCATATTTGGCGTTGTATTGATCCTGCTTCATTTGGCAAGGCTGAAAAGCCTGGGCGTTTCTTATTTGATTCCCTTCGAAAAGACGATTTTGCGCAAACGGCTGGTGAAGGAAAAATGGAGAGGAAAGCACGCGAAACCGGTTAATAAGAAAAATCAAAAATAATGTAAATAACTATTGACAAAATGTAACCGTTTTGTTATTATATTTGAGCGCTTCCGCAAGGGAGCGCAAAACAATGCCTACAGCAGAAAAAGAATTTTGCCGAGAATTGAAAAAAGTTCTTGACAAAAGCCCAATGCTGTGGTACTATTTTCTGGCTACCCCTTTTTTAGGGAGAGCAGTCTGTACCTTGTAAATTGAATAACGCAAAGACGAACTATTAAACACCTTGGACAATTATAATGGATTGTTTAAGTTTTCGTGAAAACGAATTAACAGCCAACGAAAATTCTTGAGTAATATTGCTAGAAGCAAATTATTCAAAAACTTGATTTGAGGCACTACGGTGCTTTTGATACAATTTTTTGAGAGTTTGATCCTGGCTCAGGACGAACGCTGGCGGCGTGCCTAACACATGCAAGTCGAACGG
>JAZQBF010000018.1:0-14539 GCA_045545615.1 Faecousia sp. | reverse complement strand
GTTACCATTGGCAATTATGCTTTTGAAGGATGCACCAAACTGGCAACGGTTGTGATTCCGAATTCTGTTGCTTGGATCAATGAGCGCGCTTTTAACGGTTGTAGCAGCCTTTCTTCCGTGACCATTCCTGATGGCGTTTCCAATATCTGTTATAGTGCATTTCAAAATACTGGTTTGACGACCGTTACGATTCCCGGCAGTGTTGCAGTTCTTGAAACCTATGCGTTTGCAGGGAATACAAGTCTGAAAACCGTAATATTTAATGAAGGCCTTACGACGGTTGGTCAAGGCGCGTTTCAGGATTGCACAGCCCTTCAAAGTGTAACATTGCCGGATGGAGTTGCAAATTTGGAGGATTATGCATTTGAAGGGTGTACTTCTTTGAAAAGTGTCAGTATTCCCGGAACAGTCGGCACTATCGAAGCAGGGGCATTTAGCAATTGTACGGCATTGGAAACCCTGGTTTTGAACGAAGGTATCGCCATTATTGGTGCCTATGCTTTTGAAGGCTGTACCACTTTGACTGCTGTCGATATTCCATATGGTGTAACGACCATCGCTGATAGGGCGTTTAACGATTGTTATGCTTTAACGAAACTGACGATTCCCAACAGTGTCGTTAATATGGGATATTCTGTATTTGCAGATTGCGATGGCCTTACTAAAGTGGTTATTCCCGGCAGCATTAACACACTGGGCTCAGAGGCATTCGAGAATTGCGATGCTTTGTGTACAGTGATTATTGAAGACGGTGTTTTAATGTTGGGAAGTAATGTATTTGACGGTTGTAATGCGTTGCGTCTGGCAGTACTGCCTGAAACACTGATTTCTGTTTACGATTATGCATTTGGCAGTTATTGGAACGGTTATTGCGAGAACCTTGGTGCGGTTATGTATGCAGGCAGCGAAAGCCAATGGAACGATGTGACCATCGGCCAGTATGGCAACACTGTGCTGGTCGATGCAAACTTTGTTTTCGATTGCGCCACATATACCGGTTGGGTAGATGCGAAGGATACTTGGTACTATGCCAAGAATGGTCAACTGGTTACCGGCTGGCAGTATATTAGCAACAAGTGGTATTACTTTGCAGATTGCGGTACGATGTTTACCGGTTGGTTGAAGGAGAATGGCGTTTGGTACTTCCTGCAACCCAATGGCGCAATGGCAACTGGTTGGGCAAAGGATGGCGGTTATTATTACTACTTTAATACCAGCGGTGCAATGCAGACCGGCTGGCTGAAGCAAGGAAGCACGTGGTACTATCTGAAACCTTCTGGTGAAATGGCAGTCCGTTGGATGAAAGTTGGAAACACCTACTACTATTTTAGTAGTTCCGGCGCAATGATGACCGGTTGGGTTAAGGACGGTAGCACATGGTACTATATGAGCGGTAGCGGTGCAATGGTCACCGGCTGGCAGAAGATTGGCACTGTTTGGTATTACTTCCAAAGCGGTGGCGCGATGCAGACAGGCTGGTTGAAACTGGGCGGCACTTGGTACTACTTCTACGGCAGCGGCGCAATGGCCACTGGCTCTGTAAAGATCGGCGCAAAGACCTATTATTTTAGCGGTGGCGGTGCTTGCCTGAATCCTTAAGATAAACCGAATATTATACGCCACTCCCAAGCGGGAGTGGCGTATTCTTTTGTATGTGTATATTCCCTAAAATCTTGTGAAAAATGTTGTACATACGTGCAGTTGTGTGCTATAATGTTAAGTAAAGTAAAATAAGGGGGGGTATCGCTTCTCCGGAGGAAAATATGGAAAATAACTTTGAAAATAAGCAGGAACGGGCGGTTTTGGTTGGCTTGAATGCGGATTGCTTTACCCAGGCGCAGACCGCTACCGATGCCACTTTGGAAGAATTGGAAGCGCTCTTAGAAACTGCCGGCGGATTCTGCACCGGCAAAGTGCTGCAAAACCGCCATACCCCCGATTCCCACAGTTTTATCGGCGAGGGCAAGGCGCTGGAAGTAAAGATGCTTGCGGAGGCTACCGAGGCGACTATGGTGGTCTTCGACAATGAATTATCCCCCGGTCATATCCGGGCGCTGGAAGAAATCCTGGGTGTTACGGTGCTGGACAGAAGCGCGCTGATTCTGGACATTTTTGCCCAACGGGCAAAGACCCGGGAGGGCAGACTCCAGGTAGAACTTGCCCAGTATAAGTATTTGCTGCCCCGGCTGTCCGGTATGGGCAAAAGCCTTTCTCGCCAGGGCGGCGGCATCGGTACGCGAGGACCCGGTGAAACCAAACTGGAATCGGACCGCCGGCATATCCGGGAACGGATCGCCCGGCTGCAATCAGAACTGGAGCAGGTGCGCCAGGTGCGCAGCGTGCAGCGGGAGCGGCGTATGAAAAACTCCGTGCCTGTGGTGGCTATCGTAGGCTACACCAACGCAGGCAAATCCACCCTTTTGAATCACTTGACCGATGCGGGCATCCCCGCCAACAACCGCCTTTTTGATACCTTGGACACCACATCCCGGCAACTGCACGTGTCGGATAATTTGGATGTGATCTTGTCCGATACTGTCGGCTTTATCGCTAAACTGCCCCACCATCTGGTGGATGCATTCCGGGCAACGCTGGAAGAACTGGAATATGCCGACCTTCTGCTCCACGTGATCGACTCTGCCGACCCGGACCGGGAAGAGCATATCCGGGTGGTGGACAGCCTTATTAACAAACTTGCCAAACCGGGCACAAAGGTGCTGCAATGCTATAACAAGGCAGACCTGGTAGAGCCTACAGATATTCCCATTGGGGAAGATGTGGTGCGGATCTCCGCGAAAAACGGTTTGGGAATGGAAGCGCTGCTGAAAGCCATCGAGACCGCTTTGGGTCACAGCCGTCACCATGTGGTCGTGACACTGCCTTATTCTATGGGCGGTATGGTGGACACCCTCCACTCCGGCGCGCAAGTGCTGAATGTGGACTATACCGGTGAGGGGATCGTGGTGGAGACCATTTTAGACCCGATCCTTTACGGCAAACTGCAAAAGTATATCACGAAGGAGTGCTGACGCTTGGAAGAATATCTGGTGCCTACAGACTATGGTGAAGATGAATTTGTGGAGAAAAAATCCCGGTTCATCGGCAGAGTTTGGCCGGTGGAGACGGAAGAAGAAGCGCTGGCAAAAATCCAGGAAATGAAAAAACAGCATTACGATGCCACCCACAACTGCTGGGCGTATATCATCAAAGACGGCGCTGTCCGATTCTCCGATGACGGTGAGCCGGGCGGTACTGCCGGAATGCCTATGATCCAGGTGCTCCAGCGGGAAGGTCTTTTTAATATCGTGTGCGTGGTCACCCGGTATTTTGGCGGCATTCTGCTGGGGGCAGGTGGCTTGGTTCGGGCCTATACCAAAGGCGCGAAGATCGCCGTGGATGCGGCGGGCAAGAGTATGAAACGGGTGTGGTCGGTGCTGTATTTGCCCTGCCCATACAATTTTTACGAGCGGGTAAAACTGGAAGTTGCCGCCTTTGAGGGCATCATCCGGGACACCCAGTTCGGCGCAGAAGTGGAATTGGAAATTTTGGTGGCAGAAGGGAAGGCGCAAGCCTTTTTGAATGCCATAACGGATATGACTGCCGGTACGGTGGAAGGTTTGGAAACCGGCAAGGAATACCGGGCATTTCCGGTATAGGAGGTACATAATGACTGTACGGGAGATTTTGGAAAAAGAAGAATATACCCGCTTAGATCCTGCGGCGGCGTTTTCCGACCGGAGCAAAGGCCGCCTTCGCCCGGAGGCGCAGCAGGATGAGGATGTGCGTACCTGCTACCAGCGGGACACAGACCGGATCGTCCACTGCAAATCTTTTCGCCGGCTGATGCATAAGACCCAGGTGTTTCTGCAGCCGGAGGGCGATCATTACCGTACCCGGATGACCCACACTTTGGAGGTCTCCCGCATCGCCGCAACCATCGCCCGGGCGCTCCACTTAAATGAAGACCTGGCAGAGGCGGCGGCAATGGGACACGATTTGGGGCACACGCCTTTTGGACACGCCGGAGAGCGGGTGCTTACCGAGTGCCTCGGTCAACCCTTCCGGCACAACGAGCAGAGTTTGCGTGTGGTGGATCTGTTGGAAAACGATGGCAAAGGTCTGAATTTAAGTCATGAGACCCGCATGGCGATTTTAGGACACACCGGCGACCGTATACCGGAAACTTTGGAAGGACAGATCGTCCGCCGGGCAGACCGAATCGCCTATGTGAATCACGACATTGATGATGCGGTGCGGGCGGGCATTCTCTCCAACGAGGATATTCCCAGAGACATTGCCGCGGTTTTGGGCAAGACCCATTCCCAGCGGATCAACACCCTGGTGTGCGATGTGATCGAATCCTCCCGGGGCACAGGCAAGATCCTGATGTCTGACAATGTGGAAAAGGCGCTTTTGGATCTGCGCAGTTTTATGTTTGAGCGGGTCTACCGCAACCCGGTGGCGAAGGGAGAAGAAGTTAAGGCAAAGGATATGCTGAAGCATCTTTACGAGTATTATTACAACCACCCGGAGGCATTGCCGGAGCACTTCCAGCCCCAACTGTCCTTTGACGGAATGGGTCGTACCATATGCGATTACATTGCCGGTATGACCGATAACTACGCTGTTGATAAATATACCGAACTTTTTATCCCTATGGGGTGGCACGTTCGGTAATAATATGCTATAATATATGCAATTTTTTGAAAGGAGGCGTAAACCGTGGCATTTCCTGCATCTTTTATCGACGAACTCATCGCCCGGAATCCCATTGAGGATGTGGTGGGGCAGCACGTGAATTTGAAACGTTCCGGCAGCAATATGTTTGGACTATGTCCGTTCCACGGCGAGAAGACCGCTTCCTTTTCCGTTGCCCCGGATAAGGGCATTTACTACTGCTTTGGCTGCCATAAAGGCGGCGGCGCAATCAATTTTGTGATGGAACTGGAGGGACTCAGTTACCCCGATGCCGTCAGATCTTTGGCAAAACGGGCAGGTATGGAAGTCCCGGAGGACGAGCAGTACCAGAGCCGTTACCGCCAGCAAGAGCGTCTGTGGGCGCTGATGAAAGAGGCAGGTCGCTTCTTTAACGCCCAACTGTACACCCCCGCAGGCAAGCAGTGTTTGGCGTATGTGGCAAGCCGCGGTTTAAGTAAAAACATCGTCACCCAGTTTGGCGTGGGTTATGCTCCCGATTCCTGGAACAGCCTTGTGGATGCCATGAAGAAAAAAGGCTACACCGACCAGGAACTGATCGCCGCTGACCTGGTGGGCGAGAAAAACGGCAGAATTTACGACCGTTTCCGCAACCGGCTGATGTTCCCCATTATCGATGTCCGGGGCAATGTGATCGGCTTTGGCGGCCGTGTGCTGGACGATTCCAAGCCGAAATACTTAAACTCCAATGAAACGGTTATTTTTAACAAGCGAAAAAATCTCTTTGGTATGAACTTTGCCAAGAAGACCAAGCAACCCAATATCATCCTGGTAGAGGGCAATATCGATGTGATCACATTGCACCAATACGGTTTTGACAATGCGGTGGCATCCCTTGGCACTTCCTTAACGGAAGAACAGGTGGCGCTTTTAAGCCGCTACACCGAGCAGGTGGTGCTCACCTACGACGGCGACGAAGCCGGTCAGCGGGCTGCAAAACGGGCGATCCCTATGCTGGAAAAAGCCGGTATTCAGGTGAAAGTTTTGCAGATGAAAGACGCCAAAGACCCGGATGAATTTTTGCATAAATTCGGCGCGGAAGCCTTCCGGGCGTTGCTGGGAGAATCTTCCGACCGGGTGGAGTATCAGTTAAACGCCATCGCAGCAAAATACGATCTTTCTGTGGACGAGCAGCGGATCAAATTTACCCAGGAGGCGGCAGAACTGATCTGTACCCTGGGCAATGCCATCCAGCGGGAAGTGTACGGACACCGTGTGGCGGATGCCGCCAAGATCAGTTTTGATGCTATGAACCTGGAAATCGGCAAAGCCTACAAACGCCGAATAAACAGAGAGAAGAAAAAGCAGACCGAGATAGACCTTGCGCCGGTGCGCTCCCTGCAGCCGAAGATCCGGTCTGTCCGCTATGACAATATGAGATCCGCAATGGCGGAAGAGAGTGTTCTGGCGCAAATTTTGCGAGAGCCTGCGCTGCTGGATCAAACAAAGCATTTGACCGGTTCGGACTTTTCCGTGGAACTGATGGGCAGGGCCTACGATCAACTGGTTGCCCGGCATCAAAATGGGCAGGAGGTGTCCTTGGCGGTATTGTCCGACTTTACGCCCGAGGAAATGTCCCACCTGACTATGATCAGTCAAAAGCAGGATGGCCCGGTAAGCGAAGCGGCTTTGCGGGATTGCATCGCCATTATCCGCAGCGCAAAGCAGGCTGCCCAGGTACAGAGCGACGATGACCTGCTGGCATTCCGAAACAAATTAAAAGAAAGTAAGGGAACAAAAACTTGAGTGCAGAACTGTTAGACCGGGAGGAACTTCCCGTTGCTGCGGGCGAGGACACGATGCGCCAGTATCTGCAGGAGATCCGGCAGTACCCCCGGTTGACCCCGGAGGAAGAGCGGGTCCTGGCAGAGAAATGCGCCGCAGGAGACAAAGACGCCATTCGAGAAATGGTCAACTCCAACCTTCGCCTTGTGGTCTCGGTCGCCCGGGAATATGCAGGCAGAGGCGTGCCGCTGCTGGATCTGATCCAGGAGGGCAGTATCGGCTTGCTCATTGCCGCCAAAAAGTTTGACCATACCTTAGAATACCGTTTTTCCACCTACGCAACTAAGTGGATCCGCCAGCGGATCACCCGGTATTTGGCTAACCACACAGATATGATCCGTGTGCCTACCCACACCGGCGATCAGATCCGCAAAATGCGTACTGCCGCAACCGCATTGCTGCAGGAAAATGAGACAGCGCCCACCGACGGGCAACTGGCAGAGCGTACCGGTTTTACGGTGGAGCAGATACAAAAACTCAAATCCTATATCCCCGAGATCAGTTCCTTAGATGCCCTGATCCACGAAGGAGAAGAAGGTACTCTGGGGCAACTGATCGAAGATGAAAAGGCTTCCCAGCCATATGAAGAACTGGTTCGCGACGAATTAAAACACACGATAGATACCCTTTTGGAAATGTTGGATCAGCGGCAACAAAAGATCCTGCGACTGCATTTCGGTATGGAAGAGGATGTGTGTTATTCCCTTTCTCAAATCAGTGAAAAACTGAATATTTCCAAAGAACGGGTGCGCCAAATTGAAAAGCAGGCCATGGACAAACTGCAAAAATTAGGCGCAGGCTTTGGACTTGAGGATTTTCTGGAGTGAAAAACAATGGAATTTATATTTGAAGAAAGCCCCTGGGAGCAGGCGATCGCCGCCATTCCCACCGGTGGCAGCCTTTCGGCAGTCCGGCTTTTGGCGCTGTTGGAAGGGGAGACCGAGGAGCAGGCAGAAGAGGCCTTTTCCCAGTTAGAGCAAAAAAGGATCACCTTGAATATCAGCGACCTTTCCCTGGAGGCAGGGGGCGCAGCCACAGCCCTGCGGCTGCGGAAAGAGCAGCAGTTTGTTAAAAACGGTATGCCCCTTGGGGAATTGGAAGAAAATGATCCCTTGCGGCTGTATCTGGAAGAATTGGCGCTTGTTCCCACAGCAGGAGATCCGCAGATCTTGGCGGAAAAATTTTTGCAGGGCGACAGGGCCGCAGCAACCCGCCTTTCAGAAACCCTGATCGGCGCTGTGGTGGAAACTGCCGCAAAATACGCCGGCAAAGGCGTGTTGATGCTGGATCTGATTCAAGAGGGCAGCCTGGGCCTTTGGCAGGGCATTATGGCATACCAAGGCGGCGATGTCCGGGAACATTGCAACTGGTGGACAGAGCAGTATCTGGCAAAGGCGGTGACTTTGCAGGCGAGAGCCAACGGCGTGGGTCAGAAAATGCGCCGCGCTTTGGAAGACTATCGGGATATTGACCGGAAACTTTTAGACCAACTGGGCAGAAACCCCACATTGGAAGAAATCGCCGAAGAACTGCACATTACTCCCGAGGCAGCGCTTACTGTGGCGCAGATGCTGTCCTCTGCCCGCACCGTGGCAAAAGCCCATCAAGAATCCGCGCCCAAAGAGGAAACCCCGGAAGATGCCCAGGCTGTGGAGGACACCGCCTATTTCCAAAGCCGCCAGCGGATCTTGGATATGCTCTCCGGCTTAAGTGAAGAAGATGCAAAACTGCTTACCTTGCGGTTTGGACTGGAAGGCGGCTTGCCTTTGAGTCCGGAAGAAACAGGAAATAAACTGGGTCTGACACCCCAAGAGGTTGTCGCCAGAGAAACTGCCGCCCTATCCCAATTGCGGCAGGAAAATAAGGAGAAATGAAAATGGCTAAAACATATTCTATCGCCATCGACGGCCCTGCCGGCGCAGGCAAAAGTACCATTGCAAAGGCACTTGCCAAGGAATTGGGTTACTACTATGTGGACACCGGCGCGATCTACCGTACCGTTGCCTATTTTCTGGACTTGCTGGGCGTCAGCCCCAAGGATGTGGACGGCGTTCAGCGCTATATCGACGAACTGACCATCGAAATCGAATACGACGAGACCGGCAAACAGCACATGATCATGAACGGTATGGATGTCTCCGACGAGATCCGTACCCAGGATATTTCTCAGAAGGCATCTTTGGTCTCTGCCCATAAGGTAGTCCGGGATGTGCTGCTGGATATGCAGCGCGCCGTTGCCCGGAAACACAATGTGATCATGGACGGCAGAGACATCGGCACAGTGGTGCTGCCCAAGGCAACGGTAAAGATCTTCCTCACCGCTTCTCCGGAAGTCCGGGCGCAGCGCCGTACCGACGAACTGATCGCCAAGGGGCAGAAAGCGGTTTTTAATACCGTTCTGGAGGAGATCAAACTTCGTGACCATCAGGATTCCACCCGCCCCATTGCTCCGCTGAAGCAGGCAGAGGATGCGGTTTTGCTGGACACTTCTGATTTGGATATTGACGGCGTGCTGGCAGCAATGAAGCAGATCATCGGGGAGAAGATCGACCTATGAGCGTGATCGTTGCCAAAAGCGCAGGTTTCTGCTTTGGCGTTGACCGGGCGGTGGGCTTGGTGGAGAAAGCGGCGAAAGCGGGCAAGCAAGTTGTAACTTTAGGTCCGATTATCCACAACCGCCACGCGGTTTCCCACTTTGAGGAAATGGGCGTAAAAGTCATCGATACGCCGGAGGCGGCAAAAGCCGGACAGACGGTGATCATCCGTTCCCACGGCGTTTCCCGCAAAGTTTACGAAGCCTTGGAAAACCGCGGCGTAGAGATCATCGACGCCACCTGCCCCTTTGTTAAACGGATCCACGGCATCGTCGCCAAGGCAGAGGAAGAAGGCCGCCTGCCCATTATCATCGGCACCCGGGTACACCCGGAGGTGGAAGGTATTGCCGGTTGGTGCGGCGAATGTCTTGTTTTTGAGTCGGCTGAAGAACTGGCAGACTGGGCAAAAACCGTGGAAAACCGGCCGGATTTGCCAATTTGTATGGTTTGCCAAACCACATCCACCGAATCTTTGTGGAAATCGTGCGTGAATTTTGCAAAAAAACAGTTTACTAATTTAAAAATTTTTGATACAATATGTAAAGCGACTGAATTTCGGCAAACAGAAGCGGCGCAGTTAAGCAAAACTTGTCAGGCTATGGTGGTGGTTGGCGACGTAAGCAGTTCCAACACCGGCCGTCTCGCTATGATTTGCCGGGAGTACTGTCAAAAGGTTTTTCTGGTGGATAACGCCACAGAACTGAACCCAAAGGACTTTGACGGTGCTGCTGATATTGGAGTCACTGCCGGCGCATCAACACCGGCGTGGATTATAAAGGAGGTCAATAAGACTATGAGCGAAATTACGAATGTTGAGGCTGTACAGGAGGAAAGTTTCGAAGCACTTCTTGAGCAGTCCATCAAAACTTTAAATACAGGAGATAAGGTTCTTGGCATCGTTACCAATATCGGTACCACAGAAGTGCAGATCGACTTGGGCACCAAGCACGCTGGCTACATTCCCTATGACGAAGTCAGTGCCGATCCTTCTGTAAAACCTGAGGACATTCTGCCCGTTGGCGACGAGATCGAGGTTTTCGTTGTTCGTGTTAACGATCAGGAAGGCACTTGCCAGTTGTCCAAGAAGAAACTGGACGGCATGAAGGTTTGGGACGAACTGTCCACCTGGTGCGAAGAGAAGACTACCGTAGACGCAACTGTTACCGAGGAGAACAAGGGCGGCCTGGTTGCTACCATTAAGGGCATCCGCGTGTTCATCCCCGCTTCCCAGTCCGGCGTTGCCAAGGGCGGCGATATGGTTGCTATGGTCGGTCAGGCTGTACAGATGAAGATCACCGAGGTCAACCGCGCACGCCGCCGTGTTATCGGTTCTATCCGCGCTGTTACTTCCGAGGCTCGGAAGGCTGCCCAGGAGAAGATCTGGAGCGAGATCGAAGTTGGCGCAAAGTACCACGGCGTTGTAAAGTCCCTCACTTCCTACGGCGCATTTGTGGACATCGGCGGTGTTGACGGTATGGTTCACGTTTCTGAACTGAGTTGGAACCGCATCAAGACCCCTGCTGAGGTCGTTTCCGTTGGCGATGAGATCGATGTTTATGTCATTGCTGTCGATCCCGAGAAGCGCAAGATCTCCCTGGGTTACAAGACTGCAGAGATGAACCCCTGGAACCAGTTTATGACCAGTTACAACGTGGGTGATGTTGTGGATGTTAAGATCGTAAAATTGATGACCTTCGGCGCATTTGCTGAGATCATCCCCGGTGTTGATGGTTTGATCCACATTTCCCAGATCGCTGACAAGCGCATCGGCAAGCCCGAGGACGTGCTGAGCGAAGGTCAGGAAGTCCAGGTCAAGATCACCGATGTGGACGCAGAGAACAAGCGCATCTCCCTGTCCATCCGCGCTCTGATCGAGCCCGTAGCCGAGGAAGAGGCTGAGGAAGAAGTTGCCGAAGAGGCTGCTGAAGAAGTCGTTGAGACTGCAGAAGCCGCTGAGTAAGTAATGATTACATACCGGGGTCTGCGTGACCCCGGTATTTATACTTTTGGAGGGATTTAAAATGGTCAAACATATCGTTGTTTACACATTAAAAGAAGGCACAGACAAGAATAGTGCCGTAGAACTGATCCGCTCTGTGTTGGAGCCGCTGGTGGGTGTGATCCCCGGCCTTACCAAGATGGAGATCCGTCCCTGCTACCAGGGCGGTATGGACTATGCGCTGTATTCGGAATTCGAGAGCAAAGAGGCGCTGGCAGCCTACGCCGATCATCCTGCCCATCAGGCGGCAAAGGCGCACTTTTGGGAGATGCTGGACAGCCGTGTTTGCGCGGATTATGAGGTGTAATATATGAAAGCGATCGTAACGGTTGTAGGTAAAGACAAAGTTGGCATTATTGCCGGCGTTTGCGCCTGGCTGGCGTCTTACAATGTAAATGTCTTGGACATCAGCCAGACAGTTATGCAGGGCTACTTTACAATGATGATGGCGGTGGATGTATCTGCAGCCACCTTGCCTTTGGCAGAACTGGCGCAAACTTTGGAAGAGAAGGGCAAGGAAATGCGCCTTTCCATTCGTCTCCAGCGGGAAGATATTTTTGAGGCTATGCATAGGGTGTAAATTATGCTGAATATTAACGATATTTTATATACCCAGGATATGATCGACAAGCGCCACCTGGACATCCGTACCATTACTATGGGCATTTCCTTGCTGGATTGCGCCGATAGGGACATCAACGCCTGCGCCCGGAAGATCTACGACAAGATCACCCGGAAAGCAGAAAACCTTGTAAAAGTGGGTCAGCAGATCGAGTGGGAATTTGGTATTCCCATTGTCAATAAGCGGATCTCCGTCACACCCATTTCGCTGATCGGTAATACCTGCGATGCCGATTCCTATGTGCCCTTGGCGATCGCTATGGACGAGGCGGCGAAGACTTGCGGCGTAAACTTTATTGGCGGCTTTTCCGCCTTGGTGCAAAAAGGCTGTACCAAAGGCGACTGGATCTTGATGGACTCCATTCCCGAGGCTATGGCTGCCACAGAGCGGGTCTGCGCCAGCGTCAATGTGGGTTCTACCCGGGCAGGCATCAATATGGATGCGGTCGCCAAAATGGGTAAGATCATCAAACAGACCGCAGAGCGCACCGCAGACAACGACGGTCTCGGCTGCGCCAAACTTGTGGTCTTTGCCAATGCGGTGGAAGACAACCCCTTTATGGCAGGCGCGTTCCACGGCGTAGGCGAGCCGGAGTGCGTGCTGAATGTGGGCGTTTCCGGCCCGGGTGTGGTTTACCACGCACTGCAAAGTGTTAAGGGTCAGCCTTTCGATGTGGTGGCAGAAACCATTAAAAAGACAGCCTTCCGGGTGACCCGCATGGGTCAGATCGTGGGCGTGGAAGCATCCAAACGGCTGAATGTGCCCTTTGGTATTGTGGATTTGAGCCTTGCGCCCACCCCCGCGGTAGGCGACAGCGTTGCCCGGATCTTGGAGGAGATGGGACTGGAGACCTGCGGCACCCACGGCACTACCGCCGCGCTGGCGCTTCTCAATGACGCAGTGAAAAAAGGCGGCGTTATGGCAAGTAACCACGTAGGCGGTCTCTCCGGCGCATTTATCCCGGTGTCTGAGGACGAGGGTATGATCGCCGCCGCCGAAAGCGGCATTTTGTGCCTGGATAAATTAGAGGCTATGACCTGCGTCTGTTCTGTGGGTCTGGATATGATCGCCGTTCCCGGCGACACTTCTGCATCCACCATTTCTGCGATTATCGCCGACGAGGCGGGAATCGGTATGGTCAATTCCAAGACCACCGCTGTGCGCATCATTCCTGCCCCCGGTAAGGTGGTAGGCGACCGGGTGGAAATGGGCGGCCTTTTGGGCAGCGCGCCGGTTATGCCGGTCCACGATGCAGGCAGCGAAACATTTATTGCCCGTGGCGGACGGATCCCTGCACCGCTGCAGAGTTTGAAGAACTAAAAAACCAAACTCTGCCCTACAGAGTTTGAAATACGAAAAAATCCCAAACCGCGCATTTAGCGGTTTGGGGTTTTTTAATAAAGTTCATTGCATTATATTTGCGCGGTTTACATAACACCGGATGATGACTTAATCTAAAAATCCTTTGTCCGGCTGAGGCAACTGGGAAAGATCCAAAAGATCTTTCGTTCCAATCATTTCCGCGCCCAGTCGCGCCAGTTCTTCGGCGGCGTCGCTGCCGTCGTGGTAGCAACAAACCGGTGTCCAGCCAAACCGGAGATTTTTCGCCGTACCGTTCCAAGTGCCGCCTTTTCCCAATGCAGATTGGGCAACCAATACTGTTTGACCCAGGCAGTGAATCACCCGGTTGCGCTGCAGCGCCCGCTGGGCAGAAAAGGGCAGGTCGTACCCGTCTTCGGAAAGATAAAGAATGTTTGCATTTTCCGGTTGATTGCAAAGTTCATCTGCCACCACACTGATCACCTTGCCGCCCTCTGCAAGGCAGGCATCCTGGGCGACCCGGTCTGCGCCCCGGGCATTTCCGGAGACCAGCACATATCCCTGGGCGGCTGCCTGATAGCCCGCTTCCCGGGCAAAATCCATATTATCTTCTTTCAATTCTCTGCTGCCCACAAGGGAGATGGATTTTTGGGAGAGCAGAGAAATATCGCCTTTGATCCAAATAGTGCCGGGGGCATCCATCCCCAGTTTTTTCCGCAATAGATCCGGATAGTTGGTGTTTAAGCGCACAAGGGGGAAGCATTGCATCTCAAAACCCCGGCGGACATAGCGCTCCGCCAGCGCCTTTTGGCTGAGCAGCATCAAAATCCTTGCGGCGGTATCATAGTCATATCCCAGTTTTATCAAATCTTCCGGGGTCACATCTGCGTCGCTTTGGGGTCGGGGCATATTCCGCACATTAGCGGTAAGATCCCGAAATTGGGCGGTGGTAAGGGGTTTTCGTTCCGGGTCTCCCAAACTGCTGGTCAGCAGCAGAAAACCCAACTCCCGGGCGGTCAACGGAAACGCTTCTTTACCGCCGGAGCGACTTTCACCGGTTCATCGGTCAAAGCGCCGTCCTGGCCCAGAAGCATAGGCCGGATCTTGTAGTTGGAAAATTTTGCGATCTCGTCCAGTTTCGCCTTTTCCGGGAAATTGCTGATGATAGAGTATGCCGCGCCCTTCCGTTTTGCCCGGCCGGTACGACCGATCCGGTGGACATAGTATTCGTTTTCTTCCGGCACGTCGTAGTTGATCACGCAGTCCACATCGTCCACATCAATGCCCCGGGAGGCAACATCGGTGGCGATCAAAATGGAAAGTTTGCCATCGCGGTATTTCTGCATGGTCTTTTCCCGCTGGTTTTGGCGAATGTCACCGTGAATGCAGTCACAATCTGCCCCTGCCCGCTTAAAATCGTCAGAAAGCGGCTGGCACATGTGTTTGGTGTTGCAGAAGATCATCACCCGCTCATAGTTTTGGCTGCGGATCAGCCGCAGGGTG
>JAZQBF010000017.1:0-15855 GCA_045545615.1 Faecousia sp. | reverse complement strand
ATTTTTGTTGATTATGACTATTTTTATGTAAACACAATTATGTAAACTTTTGTAACCATTTCGCTGATTGAATTTATCATTTTAAACTATTTTCAATATATAGCGCAAAATGGAGCCAAGACCACACAATATGTAGTTCTGCAAGTTTTGTTGCATAATTATTTATTGAGGTAAATATTATTTACCCAGTATACATTTTTGTACAACTTAACGAATTCGCACCTTTTTCATACGCCTATTTCCAGGTCTTGCTTGTCGAGTTTGTATCAATGAAACGAGAATTCCGGCGGATATACCTATCAAAATAAAAGCAAAATTATGAATACCGTTGCTATATATCATCATATTGACCACAAGAAGTATAAGCATATACCCTATCCCAACCAAGGCGGCGATCAATGCATCTCTTTGTTTCATTATTGATCTAATCAAAACACATGAGAGCAACATTGATACAAAATGAACAAGCGCCATCAAATATCCCGATGTATTTGTAGTTACTGTTCCATTGTGTATCAGCGATGCAATACCGATAGACAGCAATATGGACACAGCAATCGCACAAATAACTCCAACCAAAATTAATTTTAAATTTACCGATTCTTTAAAACGAAAAGTTCGCAATGTAATCCCTCCCCTATTGAAACCATATTCAGCAGCAGCAAAAAAATAACAGGAGTTATAAAACTCCTGTTATTCGATCTTGTATTCCGTTATAGCGCTTCCACCAATTTACCAAGGAACTGTTCAGACAGTTCTTTTGTTTTACCAACGGATGTGTAATAGAATTTGACCTTGGGTTCTGTGCCGGAGGGTCTTACGATAACACTACCTCGGTCACCAAGGATATATTCCAACACATTGGACTTGGGCAATTGAATGGGTTTTTGAGAGTTGTTTATGCAGTCCGTTTCAATCTGGGATTGGTAATCCCTTGCAACTGTTACGCTTTCGCCAGCAATAGAAGTCGGAATATTGTCACGAAGATCGGACATAATCTTTGCTGCTTTCTCCATTGCATCAGATCCGGTGAGTTCCACGCTCTTGACCTTAGCCAGATAATAGCCATAATTGGCATACAGATCATTAAGCGCATCAACGATCGTCTTGCCTTCTTTTTTCAAAGACGCTGCCAATTCGCAGACAAGCATAGATGCAACAACCGCATCTTTGTCTCTGGCATAAGTGCCTTTGAGATAGCCGCAGCTTTCCTCAAAGCCAAAGATGTAACGATGCTCCTCCCCAATGTTTTCAAGTTCAAGGATCTCGCCGCCAATATATTTAAACCCGGTAAGAACAGAACGCATATTTACACCATAGTTCGCTGCTATTCTGTCTGCCATGGGTGTAGAAACGATACTTCTCACAACAACCGCATCATTAGGAATTGCTTTATTCTTGTGTAACTCTTTCAAAATATAGTCCAGGAGAACGCAACCAAGTTCATTGCCGGAAAGTTTCTTAAAGCCACCATCATAAGGAACGGCAATCGCAACGCGATCACAATCAGGGTCAGTACCGAGGATCAAATCGCAAGGAACATCACTTGCTACCTTATAACTTTCTGCAAGCGCTGCGTCAGTTTCCGGGTTCGGATACTCGCAGGTTTTGAAATCACCGTCGGGTTTTTCCTGGCAGGCAACGATGGCGATGTTAGCGCCAAGACGTCCCAGAACCTCTCTGACCGGTTCATTACCGGTACCGCACAAGGGTGTGTAAACAACGTTTAAATTCCCCTCACGGATTACTGCGGGGTTTACAGACTCTTTTAAAACCCGTTGATAATAAGATTCCCACACATCTTGAGAAATATAGCGGATCAAGCCTTCATTCAAATAGGAATCAAAAGACTTTTTTTCAGGTACAAAATAAGGGATCTTGCTAATTTCTTCTGTTACGACAGCGGCAGGGGCATCTGTCATCTGGCAACCGTCCGGTCCATAACATTTAACGCCATTATACTCACCGGAGTTATGGCTGGCAGAAATTACGATACCACAGCCGCAGCCCAATTCTCTGACAGCATATGACAGCATCGGCGTAGGCGCGAGTCTGTCATAGAGATAAACAGAAATTCCGTATTCTGCAAATGCAACAGCACAAACCTCAGCAAATAATTTAGAATTATGTCTGGAGTCATAGCCGATGGCTGCCTTTTGCGGAAGATCCGTACCGGACAACCAGGATGCCATCCCCTGGGCTGCTCGGCGAACAGTATAGCGATTCAGACGGTTACTTCCCACGCCCATAACGCCACGCATACCGGCTGTACCAAATTGAAGATCACTACCAAAGCGACCTTTCAATTCATCTGTATTATCAGAAATAGATTTCAGTTCTGCAATCTCATCAGAAAGCAATCCTGCATTGCACCAGAATTGATAATTTTCAATAAAATCCATAATAAACTCCTGTAATTTAAAAAAACAGCCCAATAATATTGAGCTGTTTTTATATATTATTGCTCGGAAACATCAGAAGCGGACTTGCGATCCTGTGCTTCAACAAGGGCTCTGAACTTTACGCGGGTATCACGGACATCGTCCAAAGACATAGCAATTGCTTCTTCAGTACGGCGAAGGGCATCATCCATATAGTCGTTGCTGACTCTGCGCAGTTCATTCATTTTAGCCTGGGTCTGTGCAACCATATCCTGGCACTGACGCTTAGCCTCCTGGTAGATTGCCTCTTCGGCAACAAGGCGCTGAGCCTCTTCCTGAGCCTGACGAATGGTATTTTCAGCCTCGCGGCGAGCCTGACCGATCAGTTCATTGCGAGATTCAACAATTGTCTTAGCCTGCTTCAGTTCAGAGGGCAACTGTGCAATCACTTCATCCAGCATATCGAGAACCTTATCGCGCTCTAAGATGCACTTATCCGCACCCAAAGGCAACGCTCTTGCATCCTGCACCATATCGTATAAAGCAGAGATGATATCCTCAATTGTCTGTTCGTTCATTTCTATTTCCTCCTTGACGTATGTCTGCGATTCTTTTTTTAAAATCGTCTATAATCGGTTCCGGCAAAAAATCGGAAAGTTCAACATCGTATGTTCCCAATTCCTTAACTGCGCTGGAACTCAGATACATATATTGGTGTTCTGATGTCAAAAACATCGTATCCAACGAAGGATTGATCTTGTGATTGATCATTGCCATCTGAAACTCGTTTTCAAAGTCAGAACCTGCTCTCAAGCCTTTGATGATCACGCAGCCGCCTTTTCGTTTGGCATAGTGTGCCAGCAATTCTTCAGACGCGTCCACTTCAACATTGTCGATATTCTCGACACATCTACGAATCATGTCTACCCTTTCTTCTTGGGAAAACATAGGTCTTTTGGAAGGATTGACCAGTACACAAACGATCAATCTGTCAAAAATCTGCGCAGCGCGGCGAATGATATTTAAGTGTCCGCTGGTAATCGGGTCAAAACTGCCCGGGTATATCGCTATCTTCATAATAACCCTTTCCGGCTATCAATCTTTGCGAAAGATTGTAATCAGCGTTGTGCCGTATTTATAATCTTTTGAGCGGGAATACCCCTCAAAAGCGCACAACAAGTCCTTCCCTACAGGGCGTTCTGTTACTATTATACCACCAGATTGCAAAATGTCAATTTCAGATATTAATTTTAATGAATTTTCTAATAAATCTTGTGCATAAGGCGGATCCAGGAAGATTATGTCGAATTTTTCACATGTTCTGGATAAATAAGAAATAGCCTCTCCTCGGATCACTTTTGTATTATTTTCCAGTTTCGTTCTTGCAAGATTTTCACGCACTATTCGGCAAGCATCTTCCCGCTCGTCCAAAAAAACTGCACCTTCCGCTCCCCTGCTCAATGCTTCTATTCCCAATTGACCGGTTCCAGCAAACAAGTCTAAAACCTTTGCGCAGGGGATATTAAAATTAATAATGCTAAAGACTGCCTCTTTAACCCGGTCGGATGTGGGACGGGTGTTCATCCCATTGGGTGTTTTTAAAATAACGCCCCGCGCTTTTCCGGTTATAACACGCATTACACAATCTCCTATTCGTGAAAGGTTTTGTATATATTCGTTGCCACATCAAAAGGAACAATTCTTTCCAGTTCCTCAAAAGTGGCGTTTTTAATGTTTTGTATCGATTTAAAATGTTTAATGAGATCTGTCTTTCGCTTTGGTCCAACACCGGAAATCGCATCCAACTGAGAATATTTAAGACGATTACTCCGTAACTTTCTGTGGTATGTGATGGCAAAATTATGTGTTTGCTCTTGAATCATACCAATCAGTGAAAAGACATTTTGATTGTTGCTGATATGAATTTCTTTTCCCTCAGGCGTGACCAGCGCCCTTATACGGTGTCTGTCGTCTTTGACCATACCCAAAATGGGAATCTGCAAACCAAAGGATTTAAGAGCATCCAGGGCCGTTTGCGCATGGGTAACACCACCGTCGATCAGCAAAAGATCCGGCTTTGTTTCGAAGCCCTTATCACCGGAAATCAGATGTTGAAACCGGCGGATGATCATTTGACGCATGGAGCCATAATCATCCTGGCCGTCCATATTTTCAATTTTAAAGCGTTTATACTCACTTTTTCGGGGCTTTCCGTTTAGAAAAACCACCATACTTCCAACAATATCCGTACCGGAGATATTGGATATGTCGTAAGATTCGATTCGAACAGGCGATTCGATTTGTGCCATCTTGCTCAACTGCCGCAGAGTTGCGTTTATGCGATCTTGTTTGCTTACGATACGCGTGATTTCCTCCTGGGCGTTTGTTTGCGCAAGGCAAGAGAGTTTCCTCAATTCTCCCCTTTGGGGAATCTGAAGTTTAACATTTTTGCCTGAAATGTGCTGAAGATATTGTTCGATCAGTTCTATATCCGGAATTTCAAATGGTAGCAAAACTTTTTTGGGTACGAATGCGCGCTGCTCATAATACTGAACAATCGCAGCAGAAACAGCCTCGGCGGGATCATCCTGGTAAGAAATGATCTTAAAGTCTTTCTCAACAAGATTACCGTTGCTGAAATGCAAAACACAATAGCAGGCGCAGTCGTTAAATTGACAGAACCCGACTGCATCCATATCCACAGAAGAAATTGCTGTTACAAACTGCTTGTTTTTCAGGTTCTCAACAGATTTTAATTGATCCCGCAGTTGCGCTGCCCGTTCAAATTGCAGATCATCTGCAGCAGACTGCATTTGACTGCGCAGTTCGGCACAAACGCTGCCAAAATCTCCGGAAAGGATCTTTTTTGCGTAGCGGATCCGTTTAGAATATTCAGCCTGACAATCATTTTTTGCGCACCAACCGTAACACAAACCCAAATGATAGTTCAGGCATGGACGCTCTTTTCCAATATCCCGCGGAAATTTCTTAGAACAAGTGGGAAGTTTCAAAATATCTTTGATCGCTTTGATGGCGTTGTTTGTTGCCGATCTGCTTCCGTATGGGCCAAAATATTCGGCGTCATCATCCGTCTTTTTACTTGCAATCGTAATATCGGGAAATCTCTCGCTCTTATGAATTCGAATAAATGGGTAGCCTTTATCATCTTTCAGTAAAATGTTGTACTTCGGCTTATATTTCTTTATTAGAGAAGATTCCAGAACCAGCGCCTCAAACTCACTGCCGGCAACGATCACTTCAAAATGGTCAACATTGCTGACCATAAGCCGGGTCTTTGCCGTATGTGATGCAGTGTCCTGAAAATATTGGCTGACACGGTTGCGAAGTTTCTTCGCCTTGCCAACATAAATTACGTCACCAGTACGGTTGCGCATAATATATACACCCGGTTGTTCCGGCAATTCTCTGGCTGTGGTTTTTAAATCTTTCAACAACATAATAATCTCCAAAAAATATCGCCTCAAGGCAGTTATAACCGCTTTGAGGCGATATAATCAGTATCAATAAACGTCTCTCTGAAGCAGACTTTCGAGGGCGTTGACAGCGTTCTCCTGGTCAGCGCCGGATGCGCTCAACGTAACTGTGGCACCGGAAACAATGCCCATTGACATGATACCCAATAAACTTTTTGCGTTCATCTTTCTGTTGCCGGATTCAAGCCAGATATTGCATTCAAACTCATTTGCTTTCTGAACAAAGTAGGTTGCCTGCTTATTGTGTAATCCGGATTCGCAACGAACGACAATTTCCTTGCTGAACATAACGTACACTCCTTCATGCGATAAGCACTCATATCGCGTTCTCCAAATATGATACCAAATTTGTATAAAAAGTCAACATCTTTTCGCAAAAAAGGAAAAACAAGCAAAAAAGACCGTGTAAACAGCAAGAAAAGTTTTACTTAAATTCAGCAATCGTAACACCGTCTTCCCCCTCGCCATATATGCCAAGGCGGAATTTTTTAACGAATTTGTTTTTCCGCAACGCCTGTTGAACAGCAGTACGCAGCACGCCGGTACCCTTGCCGTGAATAATGCGTACAGACGGCAGATTTGCGCGCATTGCTTCATCCATATAACGCTCCAAAACGCAAACTGCTTCTACACTGTCCATACCGCGCAGATCGATTTCTGAAGCCATAGCAGACATTTTCATTTCTCTGCCGGAGTGGGCAGGTCGTCCACCCTTTGTTTCGTATGGATTGTTCTGTTCAAGCAGATAAATTTCATCTGCTTTTGCGGTCAATTTCAATATTCCCGCTTGCAGTTCATAAGTGCCATCTTTGTTTATACCGATCACATTTGCTTTTGTGCCCAGTTTCAGCAGTTCAACCGTATCGCCGATCATAACGTCCCTGGTGGGTTTTGGACGCTGCTTGATCGTTCGTTCGGAATTGAGTTTGGATTCGGCGTCGTTCAAGTTCTTGCGAATGGATGTTTTGCGCTGATTGATACCGGTCAAATCGCTGTTTTGGGAGATTTGTTTTTTAATCGCCTTGATTTCATTCTCCGCTTCATTCGCGACCCTGCGGGCATCCTCAATGATGGCCTTTGCCTCCATTCTGGCACGCTCCAGAATCCGATCTTGTTCCTCTTGCATTTTCTTTTGGTAATGCTCGCTGGAGATTTTGATTTTTTCTGTTTCTGCCCGTAGGTATTCTGCTTCCAATCTGGCATTTTCCATTTGGACACGCTGATCTTCCAACTGGCTGAGCACATCGTCAAAGTGAGAATCGTTCTCAGAGAGAAGATCTGCCGCATGCTTTAAAATATCCTCGGAAAGTCCTAATCTTCTGGATATGGCAAAAGCGTGTGATTTACCCGGAACACCGATCAACAGTTTGTAAGTCGGCTGTAGCGTTTCCACATTAAATTCACAGGACGCATTGATAACGCCCTTTGTGCGCATAGCATAGAGTTTCAACTCCGCATAGTGGGTAGTTGCCAATACGCTGCTGCCCATTTTTCTGCAGAATTCAATCAGTGAAATTGCCAACGCAGCGCCCTCAGCAGGATCTGTACCGGCACCGAGTTCGTCAAAAAGAACCAATGTACGACTGTCGCATTGACTAATTACATCGACGATGGTTTTCATATGGCTTGAGAACGTGGAAAGACTTTGCGATATGGATTGCTCGTCCCCAATATCTGCCAATACAGCATCAAAAGTTGACAATTGGCTGCCGTCGCCGGCAGGCACAAACAAACCGCACTCAGCCATCAAAGTCAGCAACCCAACTGTCTTCAAAGTAACTGTTTTGCCGCCGGTGTTAGGACCGGTAATGATCATAGTATCAAAATCATCACCCAACCGGACAGAAACCGGCACAACGGTCTTCTGATCAATCAGCGGATGCCGTGCATTGCGTAGATTTACTTTGCCTTTATCGTTCATCTCCGGGCGGCAAGATCTCATCTTGTAGGCAAGACGGGCTTTGGCAAAAATCACATCCAGTTTTATAAGAAAATAGCAGTTATTGGCTATATCTTCGGAAATACTTGAAACTTGCGCTGAGAAATCTGCCAAAATTCTTGCAATTTCGCTTTGTTCCTGCAATTCCAGGTCACGAAGGGCATTGTTCGCCTCAACTGCGGACATCGGTTCGATAAAATATGTGGAGCCGGTGGCAGATACATCGTGAACAAGACCGGGAATATCGTTTTTACACTCACTTTTTACAGGAACAACATAACGGCCTTGCCGGATGGTAATAATTGATTCTTGAAGAACTTTTGAATAAGCAGGCGATGAGATGATCTTTTGCAGTGTTTCCCGGATCTTATTGCTTTGTTGTCGGATATGGCGACGAATATCTGCAAGTGCAGGACTTGCTCCGTCTGCCACTTCATCCTCCGAAGGAAATGCGGCATAAATTTTTTCTTCTAAATACTTATTAGGTGACAATGCCTGAAAATATCCGGAGATTGGCGAATCATCCAAATCATCAGAATATGCTTTCACCTTTCCTGCGCAGCGAAGTACCGCCGCAATTTGCAGCAGTTCTTTCGGCTGTAACGCACCGCCCATATTGGCACGGCTTAAGGACTCGGAAACATTCAAATTGGATGAAAAAACCGGATATCCTTTTACTGTGCTAAGATCGTATGCAGTGGCAGTTTCGGCAAGAAGGTCATTTACAGACTCAAGGTCAGAATCCGGTCTAATTTGCAAACACGCCATCTTGCCTTCTACTGAACCTGCGCATTCAGAAAGCATTTCCAACACGCGATCCAATTCCAGTTTTAGCAATGATTTATTGTAAAGTTCGGACATATAAACTCCTGTCTATCTTATTCGATCAAAAGTGTTTTATAAAAATCCAATGTAGAAAAGCCGCGCTCCAATTGCGTCACCAAATACGCCTCTGTTGCGTCTGTCAGTTCCTGGGCGGTTTCTGCGCCGACTTTAAAGGAAAACAGACGCTTACTTTCGCATTGGCAAATATATCGCATAGATGCCAGTGTACCCGCTGACAGAGGAAGTCGTATTCCCCCTGCATGCTGCAAGGCACAGCGGTCACAAACAAGGCAACCATCAGAAAGATCAATGAACAATGGCTCGCTTCTGCCGCAAGCGCAATCGCTTAAATCCGGGGTGTAGCCCGCAATGCAAGAGACCCGAAGTTCAAATGCCGCCTTTACGATGGATTCCGGAAGATTTAACTTAGAGAGCGCATACAAACAATTCAAAAGCGTTGTCATCAATTCCGGATTTGGTATATCCTCCTGGCTAATTACTTCAGTAACCTGAGCAAAATATGTACCAAGAGACAATTTTAAAAGGTCTTTACGCAAACTGTGGAACAACTCGATGGTTTTTGCTTCATTGATCGTGTAAAACCCGCGGTTTTCAAATAATATAAATTCACTGTACGCCAATAACTGACACGGTGCGATCAGCGGACTATTTTTCCTGCGAAGACCACGGGCTTTTACAGATATAAGCCCATGGTCGCAAGTAATAAGCGTCAGCATTGCATCTGTTTCATTATAGGGTGAAACTCTCAGAACCAAGCCCTGAACCGACAGATACATCATTATCCTCCATCTGTTTTGCTTTTGAATACATCAGATACAGTTCCGGCGCGCCGGTCTCAACAAACAGTTGCCAATAATCCTTTGCATACATCTCTATCACTCCCCTGTTAGTGTTCGCAACAGAGGAGAAAAATAGTCTGGTAATTATTCACTGTATCCAAAATTTCTGACAAGAAAATCGCTGTCTCGCCAATTTTCTTTTACTTTTACCCATGTAGTAAGGTAGACGCGCGTACCCATAAACTTTTCGCAGTCAGTTCGCGCCATTGTGGAAATTTTCTTGAGCATATCGCCATGCTTGCCAATGATGATTCCCTTATGGCTGGCTCTTTCGCAGTAAATTGTCGCGTCCAAATCGATAATTCCGTTATCCCGCTCTGAGAACTTGGTAATCTCTACAGCAGTACCGTGGGGAACTTCGCGTTCTAAGCACCACAAGAGTTTTTCCCGGATAATTTCCGCCATCACTTGTCGCTCCGGCTGGTCGGTGGTAAGGTCTTCCGGGAACAAAAACGGACTTTCAATTGCGTACTTTTCGCACTCTTTCAGTAACACATCAACACCATCGCCGGTTTTTGCGGAGATAGGAATAATGGCAGCAAACTTTGCCTTTTGGGAATAAACATCAATCACTTGCAATAGAACATCTTTTTCCACAGTATCAATTTTATTGATTGCCAGGATCACAGGACATCCACTTGCTGCAATACGCTCTAACAGTCCCTCTTCTTGCGGTCCGATAGAAGCGATGGGTTCCACGACTAAAACCGTAAGGTCAACATCCGCAATGGACGATCTGGCTACATTTACCATATATTCGCCCAATTTTGTGCGAGAGCGGTGATAGCCTGGTGTATCAACAAACACAAACTGTGTATTCCCTTTTGTAACGATGCCGCAGATCCGGTTTCTCGTTGTTTGGGGTTTATTGGAAACGATCGCAATTTTTTCACCAACCAAAAAGTTGGTCAGCGTTGATTTGCCCACATTGGGTCTGCCTGCAATTGTGATCATTGCTGTTTTTGTTTTCATAGTAATCTCCTTAAAATCTCTTTCAACGCTGCATACCGGGGATCATATCCGCGATATGCTCTTCCCTGCTGCGCATTTTTGCCTTCTCAGGTCCTTCATCCAGATGATCATAACCAAGCAGATGTAATATAGAGTGAATGGTAAGATAGCCCACTTCGCGGTATACTGTGTGACCGAATTCCTTGGATTGGTGAAATGCTCTTTCAAGGGAAATCACCATGTCTCCAAGGGGGCAGAGTTCCGTTTCCGGATCCAGTAACGACTCCCAATCAGCATCAGCGCTTCCCGGCTCTAAGGTAAACATAGGAAAACTTAAAACGTCGGTAGGCTTATCGATCTCTCTGGAAGCCAGATTGATGGCGCGGATCTCATTATCGCCGGTAACAAGAACGTTGATCTCGCAGGATACAGGCACTTTTTCTGCTTCCAGGGTTTTATTGATACACTTTCGGATCGTTGTGGCACACCAAAAATTATGCACCGATCGCTTATTAAAGGATAAATTGATTTTATGTCTGATCATATTTACTGTTTCCTTTGAAATTTTCCTTGAAATTGTTTGTTAGGTTTCATCTCCTGCTTTTTGCTTGCGGCTTTTTCATAGGCATTTATGATCTCCTGAACAAGGGCATGGCGCACAACGTCCGCAGAAGTTAAATGGCAAATGCCAATATCTTTGATATTATCCAGGACGCGAATAGCATCTTTCAGACCTGAAACTTTATCAGAAGGCAGATCAATTTGCGTAACATCACCGGTTATCACGATTTTTGAGCCGAAACCCAGTCGGGTCAAAAACATTTTCATTTGTTCTTTGGTGGTATTTTGCGCCTCGTCCAAAATAATAAAACTGTCATCCAGAGTTCTGCCGCGCATATATGCCAGTGGTGCAACTTCAATAGCGCCCCGTTCCTGATATTTTTGGAAAGTCTCAGCGCCAAGCATATCATACAGCGCATCATACAGCGGACGCAGGTAGGGATCGACCTTGTTTTGTAGATCGCCGGGCAGGAAACCCAGGCGCTCACCTGCCTCAACAGCAGGTCTCGTCAGAATAATCCGATTCACCGACCGTTCACGAAATGCTGCGACAGCAGCAGCAACTGCCAAATATGTTTTACCCGTACCTGCAGGACCAACGCCAATGGTAACGGTGTTTTTCATAATTGCTTTGATATAGTTTTGCTGACCAACGGTCTTCGCTTTAATTGGTTTTCCTTTTGCAGTTATACAAACAACATCTTTGGCAATCTTGGCGACCTGCGCTTCATTCCCCTCATTCACAAGGGTCATTAAATAACGGACACGCTGTTCATCGATAATCTCTCCTTTTGAGGCGATCATCAGCAAACCTTCAACTGTTTTTGCTGCCTTATCAACAGACTCCTCATCACCGGCAATATGCAGTTCACTGCCACGATTGACGATCTTAACCTGGAATCCTTCCTCAATGCGCTTAATATTCTCATCAAAGGATCCAAATACCGCGATCAGATCTTCGATCTGTTCAGCATTTACAACTCTGTCTGCAATTTTACTCATGACTATCGTAACGCTCCTCGTATTGTTCTTTTCCGATCATTTCCGTGCAGAAATAGGTACCGCGCAAGATCAGCAAATCCTGCGTGTGTTCCATAGAGATCGCGCTGTTGCGGATCTCACCGGCAACCATTTGGGTATTCAAATATTCCACAGCAGCATTTTTCATTCCATCTTCGCTGATAGCAGACACAGACTGGCTGTCCGTATCACTTTCTACATAAGTATACAACAAAGAAACAGGAAGTTCAAAGCCACCCGGCAATGTCAATGTGTACTTTTTATACATTTTATCACAAACTGCATCATAAATTCCACTACCTTGTGATAAATTTATCAGTTTTTTTCCGATAATTAAAGAATAATTTGTATTTTGCTCATTGTGAGCAGTTTTTTTACTTGAAGGAACTGGCGATATGACAGTAAGCGACCTTGTGGTGATTGCAAAAACTTCAGCGACTGACCTCTCAGCGCGAATCTTTATGCCGCAGTCTGTATAACCGGATACCAGTTTTTCCCCTATCTTTACAGCCTGGCCAACAGCGAATATCGGTTCACCGGATTTAACATCCATTTTTGTGATAATACCATCTTGTGTCGAAATTATGTGAGAAACCATTTCTCGATTCTCTGCGCCATTCGTTTGCGCTCTTTCCCGAACAGTAATATTTGCCACGCAACCGTATGTGTTTACTCCTGCCCATTCCAATTGGGGAATCTTATCCAATAATTCGTTTTTAATTTTTTCGTTTCTAACCTCTGCTCTGGATGCGCCGAAGAATAGTCCGCAATTTTTCGATACATCCACAATTTGATTGGTTGAAACAGTTTTATTGCCCTCCACAAAAACGAAAAGAACTTTTGTTGGCAGCAAAAGAGCAAATAGCAACAACATGGCAACACCTACGAGTAAAACCGGTCGCTTTATAATCTGGATAAGTGACCAATAGAAACCGGATTTATTGATCTTCTCTGTTTGCCAGTTGTATTTATTTGTTAGTTCACAGATCAATAAATAGTCTGCTCTTCTGATTTCGCACTGAAAAGAAAATTCATCCAGCACTTCAATGCCGTACAAAACTACACCCTTTTTGCTGATTTTTGAAATCGCATCAGATACGGAAGCAGATGTGATCTTAATATACAAGAAACCGCCAAGTGTATACACAGGTTGATCAACGCCTCCTTTGCATTTCCACGCTCTCAATGCAGCCACATATCACGATCGTATGATCCGTCATTTTAACAATTCGTAATTTTGCGCCGCGTACAACTATATTCCCAAACTTTACTCTGACACAAATATCGTTGGTTGTATATTTTATGAGACCACAATGATTTTCAACGATCAGCCTGCTGTTATCTATCATCTCCAATACAGATTGACCGGGCAATGATTCAGACGGAAGATCGAATGACATTGACAGTCTGTCAAAAATCTCATTTCCCTTCATTGGCACACCTCCACAAAATATTCTATGAGAATGGTCATTGATTTTTTCGCCTATTCATAGAATCTTACGAGGTGAATACTATGAGAAAATATTATAAAGTATCTTTGGCTGCTTTCTGCCTGCTGATATTGATCCTGGATTGTAAAACAGCCATGATTGGCGCAAAAGAAGGCATTTTATTATGCCTAAATTCCGTAATACCCTCCTTACTGCCTATGCTTATTATTTCTATTTATCTAACCGGAATGCTGGGGAAACTAAATTTCTCATTTTTAGCACCTGTGACACAAAAACTGGGAATACCGGTAGGCCTAGAGGGCATTCTGCCCATTTGCTATCTTGCCGGATATCCCATCGGCGCGCAAACCGTGTCTCAGGCATACAATCGGAAACAGATAAGCAAGCAAACTGCGGAAAACTTGCTGACTTTTTGTAATAATTCCGGACCTTCCTTCATATTTGGCGTCAGTTCTGTGTTGTTTCGAAGAGAAATTTGCATTTGGATGATCTGGGCCATACACATTCTATCGTCAATTATCACTGGAGTTATACTCTCGAATAAAACCCATCATCTTTGTATAGAGAAACAATCGCCGTCTTCCATATCCTTACCAAAAGCAGTGCGTAATTCCGCTGAAACCATATCGCAGATATGTATTTGGGTCATTTTGTTTCGTGTTTTTATCGCAATATTGGACCGATGGGTTCTTTGGATCTGCCCACGCATCATCCGCGTAATAATAATCGGTATATTGGAATTGACAAACGGCTGTATTGAGATCGCCGGTATATCCAATCCCGGTATACAATTCCTACTCTGTTCCTTCTTTCTTGCATTCGGAGGTATCTGCGTAGGAATGCAAACCGTATCCGTAATTTCGCCTTTGTCCATTCGCTCATATATTGTTGGAAAACTATTGCAAAGCGCCATTAGTATTGTGCTTTCTTATATTGCAATGCTATTCCTATTTCATGAAAACCAGGCGAGCCTTTTACCGAAAATTCTGTTACCAATTGTATGCATAATATCACTGATAATTGTAATGTTTAAAAAAAGAGTAGCAAAAACCGATAAAATGTTGTACAATGTATAAAAATAATCGAATGAGGTTATGAAAATGTTATTTAAGAAGAAAATCTACCGTGCATGTGAATATTGTAAATTCGGCACTGCGTTTAGTGAAGACCAAATTCTGTGTCCCAAACGGGGCGTTAAACCGACAACCGGAAAATGTGGTAAATTTTCATACGACCCCTGCAAAAGAATACCAAGACGCGCAAAAGCGATGGATTTTAACAAGTATAACGATCAAGATTATTCCTTATAAAAATACCGGAAGGCTTAATGCCTTCCGGTATTTTTTACTGTATCATTTTCAAAAATTCTTCCTCAGAAAGAATCGGGATGCCAAGTTCCCGCGCCTTTCTTTCCTTAGAACCGGCATTTTCGCCAACAACCACATAACTGGTTTTTTTAGAAACCGAACCGGCTGCTTTTCCGCCAAACAGTTCGATCTTTTCTGTTGCTTCATCCCTGGTGAACAGATTCAAAGCGCCGGTCAGAACAAACGTCAATCCGGCAAATCTGGCATCTGTAACGATACGTTTGGATTCAAAATTGACGCCGGCGCTCCTTAATTTTTCAATCATATTCCGAGACTGTTCCTGGGCAAACCAATCCACAATAAATTGCGCTGTTACCTCTCCCACATCCGGGATCTGCGTCAATTCATCCGCTGTTGCCTGAGAAAGATTGTCCAACGAGCCAAAGTAACCGGCAAGTACTTTGCCCATTTTTGAGCCAACTTGACGAATACCCAACGCAAAGATCAGTTTACTTAAGTCCTGCTGTTTGCTGTTTTCAATGGCTGCAAGTAATTTTGTGGCTGCAACATCGCCTTTTTGCCACAATGAACCAACATCATCCATGGTCAGATAATAAATATCCGCCGGGGATTTTAAGAATCCTCGCGCAATCAGGGATTCCACAATGGATGATCCCAAACCGTCAATATCCATAGCATCTCTGCTGACAAAATGGGCGATATTTCTGGATAATTGTGCTGCGCATTCGGCGCCGGTACAACGCAAAAAGGCGCCGTCTTCATCCTTTTGGGTTTTGGCGCCGCATACAGGGCAAACATCAGGAAGCGAATAAGGCACTGTACCTGCAGGGCGCTTTTGTATTACAACATCCAAAATCTCAGGTATGATCTCGCCTGCTTTTCTGATTCGCACCGTGTCACCAATGCGAATATCCCGCTCGTTTATGAAATCCTGGTTATGAAGGGTTGCGTTGGAGACCGTTGTACCTGCCAAACGTACCGGTTTAACAACAGCCTTGGGGGTCAATACGCCGGTTCTGCCAACCTGAACAACAATATCCTCAAC
>JAZQBF010000016.1:0-8054 GCA_045545615.1 Faecousia sp. | reverse complement strand
GTGGGCAGAAACAACCGGCAAAACGAAGAACTGACCTTTAAGGCTGCCCGGAAAGACGACATCTGGCTCCACGCCTCCAAAGTCCACGGCAGCCATGTGATCATTTCCTGCGGCGGAACAACGCCTCCGGATGATACCATTACCCAGGCGGCGCAACTTGCCGCTTACTATGCGGAAACAAAAGGCGGACAGAATATCGCCGTGGATGTGACCCCGGTGAAGCAGGTGAAAAAGCATCCTGCTGGCAAGCCGGGTATGGTGATCTATCACACCTATAAAACCATTATCGCCAACCCCTATAAAAACATTGTTGTTGACCCGTTGAACGCGGAGAAAAAAGAGGAGGAATCCTGATGCGCTACGAAAAAATCCACTTAAAAGACCGCTTCCCTTTTTTAGGTGACAACGGTCGTGATCCGGTGCTGGAGATCTACCTGCAGGACGCTATCCGGGCGGGTGTAGAACCCCGCATCATTCCCGAACATGAAAAACGCCCTTGCCTGCTGGTCTGCCCCGGCGGCGGCTACTGGTCATGCAGCCGCAGAGAGGCGGAGCCGGTGGTTCTGAATTTCCTGCCAGCCGGTTTTAACGCCTTCATTCTGTCTTATTCCACCGGCGGCGACAATCATTTCCCCACCCAGTTGCGGGAAGTAGCGGCGGCTATGGAACTCATTACAGAAAATGCCGCTGACTGGCGCTGTGATCCGGAGCGGATCGCCATTGCCGGTTTCTCTGCCGGCGGTCATTTGGCCGCCCACTATTCCAATTATTATCATTGCAAAGAGGTACGGGAACTGTTCCCGGAAAGCAAAAAAGTTGCCGCCTGCCTGCTGGGTTATCCGGTGATCACCGCTGACCCCGACCATTGTCACAGAGGCTCCATTGCGCAGATGGCAGGCTACTTCCCCATAAAGGAAGAGGATCTGCCCAAGTTCTCCTGCGAGCATCAGGTGACGGAGGATACGCCCCCCACCTTTATTTGGCACACCGCAGAAGATGCCCTCGTTCCGGTGGAAAACAGTCTTTTATATGCCACCGCTTTGTCGAAACACAAAGTACCTTTCCAGTGCCACATCTATCCCTACGGCTGCCACGGCCGCTCTACTGCCGATCTGCAGAGTTGCCTGGAGATCGAGCCGGGTATGGAGTACCTTCACGATTGGCTTACCGCCGCCAAAAAATGGCTGAAAATGGTCTTAAAAATGCAATAACCGCAACCGCCGCTGTAGAAATTACAGCGGCGGTTTTTCTTCTTGAAAAAGGCTGGTGGTTATAGTATTATAATTGTATCCTAAAAAAGAGAGGGATTACTATGATTGGTTCTGGTTTCAAGAAAATGGCAAAGGAACACGCAATGACCGTTTCCAACGGTGTTGCCTACGGTGTTTTAAAGGGTTTTGCCACAACACTTTCAGAGGGTGCAGGCTTTAAGCGAATAGATATTGCCACCCAATTTGCAGATCCTAACCAGCAGGTACAGTTACAAGAGTTTTTAAACCGGGTAGATACCAGTCGGGAATACCGGGTACAAAGTATCAGCATTGCTCCCAGAATCATCAGCATTATATTTTTGGACAATCCGGGAACTATGAAAAAGTTGATGGCTTTTATTGATTGGTTCTATCCTTTGTTGACGGAACACGGCGCCACCGGTGCCCAAATTTGCACAGAATGCGGTACTGCTCTTTCTGTTGCAAGTTGGTATCTAATCGACGGCGTTGCATTCCCCCTACACGATAGTTGCGCTGAACACATTGCAGCATCCATTACAGAAGAAGAACAAAAAAGCAAAGAAGAAGATACCGGCTCTTATGTACAGGGTCTGATCGGCGCATTGTTGGGTTCTGCTTTAGGCGCTGTTGTTTGGGCAATTGTTCTGTACTTAGGTTATGTTGCCTCTTTGATTGGCTTGCTCATTGGCTGGCTCGCCGAAAAAGGTTACACCTTGCTCCATGGCAGAAAGGGAAAAGGCAAAATTGCTATTCTCATCGTCGCCATTATTTTTGGTGTAGCCCTGGGTACGATCATTCCGGATGTGGTGTACTTAGTCCAAATGATAAATGCAGGCGAATTGCCGGGTTATATATATGGAGATATCCCCCAACTGATCGTATTTTTACTGTCGGAAGATCCGGAGTATCTCCGCGCCACAATGTCCAATGTTGGAATGGGTCTGCTCTTTGCCGCTTTGGGTGTTTTTGCCCTTCTGAAAAAAGCAGGCAAAGAAGTTGCCTCTGTTAAATTCCAAAAATTAAGTTGATGCCATCTTCTCCGCACGCCAAGAAATTGGCGTGCGTTTTTTTGTATATATAAAAAGGTATCCACAAAGACTGTAATACATTGCGCACACGCAGATTCCGGTATATTCACAAATAATTTATTTTTAACCTATTGACTTTTTTAGCACTCTATTGTATAGTGTGCTTAGCACTTAAAGGCAAAGAGTGCTAAAACAAGAAACGGAGGCTACGGTATGGAACTGACCGAACGAAAAAAGAAGGTACTGCGCAGTGTGGTAGACCTGTATATTCGGACAGCCGAGCCGGTAGGCTCCAAGGCGATCACGGAACTGCCGGATATGAACTATTCCTCTGCCACCATCCGTAACGAGATGGCAGACCTGACGGCGATGGGCTACCTGGAACAGCCCCACACCAGCGCAGGTCGCGTCCCCTCTGCCGCCGGTTACCGGCTGTATGTGGATGAACTGATGATGGACTACCGGCTGAGTTTGGATGAGACCGCATCTATCAACACCGCCATTGAAGAGAAGATGCAGCGGGTGGATAAATTGGTGGAAAAAGTGGCAAAACTGGTCTCCCAGGCCACTGACCTGCCTGCCATTTCTGTGGCTTCCCGTCAGGGCGGCGCAACGGTGAAACACTTTGATTTGATTCTCGCCGGCGGCGGCAGTGTGATTTTGGTGGTGATGCTCTCCAATGATGAGGTGCTGAACAAACTGATCAAATTGCCCGTGAGTGTCACTGAGTCAGACCTGAAAATTTTAGCCGCTGTTTTGAATGCGACCATGACCGATGTGGCTGTGGACGATTTCACCCAGGAACTTCTGGAGCGGGTGATGAACTCCGCCGGGGCGGCATCCTGCCTGGTCCCCATTGTAATGGAATTTACCGCAGAGGTTTTGAATCGGCAGAACAGCACCAATATGGCTGTTGCCGGACAGATGCGTCTGCTGGGTCAACCGGAATACCGGGATGTGGACAAAGCCCAGCGGCTGATGACCACCCTGGACGAAGATGCCCTTGCCAATCTGCCTGCCATCATGCAGAATCAGAACGGCACGAAAGTGCTGGTGGGTCCTGAAAATGTGGCCCAGGAACTGAAGGACACATCCGTGGTTATGACCAAATTTGACATCGGCGACGGTATGCAGGGTATGATCGGCGTGGTTGGTCCTACCCGTATGGACTACGCAAAGGTCACGGCAAGACTTTCTTACTTTGCCGAAAGTCTTTCCAAGATGTTTGCCAAACCTGAGCAGCCCCAACTGCCGGAACATAAAGATACTCCCGAGGAGGCATAAAAGTGGCTAAAAAAGAAAAGAAGGAAACCCCAGTAGAAGAGACGCCGGTAGAAGAGACCCCGGTAGAAGAAACGCCGGTGGAAGAAACGGCGGAGACTCCGGAAGTAAACTGGGAAGAAAAATATAACGAAGAACACGATACGTTCCTGCGTCTTGCCGCAGAGTTTGATAACTTCCGCAAGCGCACGGCTAAGGAAAAAGAGCAATCCTACACCAACGGCAAAAGCGATGCCGTGGAAAAACTCCTGCCGGTGTATGACAACTTAGAGCGGGCATTGAACCAGGAGACGGAAGATGCCGCTTACAAAAAGGGCGTGGAGATGACCATGACCCAACTGGTGGGCATCTTAAACGGTTTGGGCGTGGAGATCTTCGGTGATCCCGGAGATGCCTTCGACCCCAACATCCACAATGCTGTGATGCACACAGAAGACGACAGTGTTGCAGAAAACACCATTACGCAGGTGTTCCAAAAAGGCTTTAAACTGGGTGACAAGATCGTCCGGTTTGCAATGGTCCAGGTGGCCAATTGACGCTTAGCGTCATCCTGAGCGAAGGCGAAGGATCTATCACATTATAAATCATTTAACTTTCATATAGGAGGAATTATATTATGGGTAAAATTATTGGTATTGACTTAGGTACAACCAACTCTTGCGTTGCTGTTCTGGAAGGCGGCGAAGCAGTTGTGATCGCCAACGCCGAGGGCGGCCGCACCACGCCTTCTGTGGTTGCATTCAGCAAAACCGGTGAGCGTATGGTCGGCCAGGTGGCAAAGCGCCAGGCTGTTACCAACGCAGACCGCACCATTGCTTCCATCAAGCGCCACATGGGCGACAACTACCATGTGACCGTTGACGGCAAGGGCTACACCCCCCAGGAGATCAGCGCTATGGTGCTGCAGAAACTGAAGGCGGATGCCGAGGCTTATCTAGGTCAGCCCGTTACCGAAGCGGTTATCACCGTTCCTGCTTACTTCTCTGACGCACAGCGCCAGGCTACCAAGGACGCAGGCAAGATCGCAGGCTTGGATGTAAAGCGCATCATCAACGAGCCCACCGCTGCTGCGCTGGCTTACGGTTTGGATAAGGAAAATGAGCAGAAGATCATGGTCTATGACCTGGGCGGCGGTACTTTCGACGTATCCATTCTGGAGATCGGCGACGGCATCGTGGAAGTTTTGGCTACCGCCGGCGACACCCGTTTGGGTGGCGACGACTTCGACCAGAGAATCGTAGACTACCTGGTTGCCGAGTTCAAGAAGGCTGAGGGCATCGACCTGACAAATGACAAGATGGCTATGCAGCGCTTGAGAGAGGCTGCTGAAAAGGCTAAGATCGAACTGTCCGGTATGACCACCACCGCTGTGAACCTGCCCTATATCACCGCTGATGCCACCGGTCCCAAGCACCTGGATGTAACATTGTCCCGGGCAAAGTTCAACGAACTGACTGCAGACCTGGTAGAGCGCACCTTAAAGCCTGTCCGCCAGGCTATGAGCGATGCCGGTCTCAGCGCTTCTGATCTGCACAAGGTCCTGCTGGTTGGCGGTTCTACCCGTATCCCCGCTGTTCAGGAAGCCGTTAAGAACCTCACCGGCAAGGAAGGTTTCAAGGGCATCAACCCCGACGAGTGCGTGGCTGTCGGCGCAGCCATCCAGGGCGGCGTTCTCACCGGCGACGTGAAGGATGTTGTCCTGCTGGACGTCACTCCCCTGTCTCTGGGCATTGAGACCATGGGCGGCGTGTTCACCCGCTTGATCGACCGCAACACCACCATCCCCACCCGCAAGAGCCAGATCTTCTCCACCGCGGCTGACAACCAGCCCTCTGTTGATGTTCACGTGCTTCAGGGCGAGCGTGAGATGGCAGCATACAACAAGACTCTGGGTAACTTCCAACTCAGCGGTATTGCACCCGCACCCCGCGGTGTGCCTCAGATCGAAGTTACCTTCGACATTGATGCCAACGGCATCGTAAAGGTCTCTGCCAAGGACCTGGGCACCGGCAAGGAGCAGAACATCACCATCACCGCTTCCACCAACCTTTCTCAGGAAGATATCGACAAGGCTGTGAAGGAAGCCGAGCAATTTGCTGCTGAGGATAAGGCTCGTAAGGAAGAAGTGGATACCCACAACAATGCCGAGCATCTGATCTACCAGACCGAAAAGACTCTGAACGATCTGGGCGACAAGGTCACTGAGAGCGAGAAGGCTCCCGTTCTGGCTGCCATTGAAAAGTTGAAGGAACTGAACAAGGGCACCGATGTGGAGGCGATCAAGGCTGCTTCCGATGAACTGCAAAAGGCATTCTACCCCATCGCTGAGAAACTGTACGCCCAGGCAAATCCCCAGGGCGGTCAGGCAGGCGCACAGCCCGGCAGCGACGGCGTAGTAGATGCTGACTACGAAACCGTAGACTAAGACCCCATAAAAGGGGGCGGCAAAGGGCAACGCTCCGTAAAGAAGTATTGGTTTTGAACGGTCCCTTTTCCGCTTAACTTCATAAAAAATCTCCGAAATACGTCAGTATTCCAAAGATTTTGTTATTTGTTAATCAAAAAAGTTACCACTTCAAAACTGCATAGCACCCGAAAAGGGTGGAGATTTCTGCCAGTCAAGGCAAAAAGCGCAGAAATACTTGGTGTATTTCGAGCATTTTTAACGCAGAATGGCGGGAATAAACGCCCTTTTCGGGCATTACTTCCTTACGGAGCGTTGCCCAAACGCCCCTTTTCAGTGCATTATCTAAGAGGTAAGCAATATGGCAGAAAATAAACGCGATTATTATGAGGTGCTGGGTGTCCAAAAGGGCGCCAGCGCCGATGAAATAAAGAAAGCCTACCGGAAAAGCGCTATGAAGTATCACCCGGACCGGAATCCGGGCGACAAGGAAGCCGAAGAAAAGTTCAAGGAACTGGGTGAGGCTTACGAAGTACTTTCCGATGATGATAAGCGCGCCCGGTACGACCAGTTCGGCTTTGCCGGCGTTGACCCCAACTACGGTGGCGGCGCAGGCGGTTTCGGTGGCGGCTTTGGGGGCTTTGGGGATATGTTCGGCGGATTTGGCGACATCTTCGGCGACATTTTCGGTGGCGGCGGCAGTTCCCGGCGCACCCGGAACGGCCCGCGGAGAGGTGAAGACATCGGCATCCGCTTGGATGTTACCTTTGAAGAAGCCGCTTTCGGCGCAGATAAAGAGATCTCTTACCACCGGGTGGAAAACTGCACCGTCTGTAATGGCAGCGGCTCGGCAGATGGGCAGGTAGAGACCTGTTCCCAGTGCCGCGGCGCAGGACAGGTGCGGATCACCCAGAATATGATGGGTATGGCTGTACAGACTACCACCACCTGCCCCCAGTGTAGCGGTCGGGGTAAGATCATCAAAAACCCCTGCAACACCTGCCGTGGCAAGGGTAAGGTGAAGAAAAAACACACAGTACGGGCAAAAGTGCCTGCCGGTATCGACCACGGTATGAGTTTCCGTCTCCGGAACGAAGGCGGCGTTGGCAGCAACGGCGGCCCTAACGGCGATGTGCTGGTAGAAATTTACATTCGCCGCCACGCGATCTTTGAGCGGGACGGTATGGACGTTTTGTGCGAAGTACCAATCACCTTCACCCAGGCCGCACTGGGCGGTGAGATCGAAGTGCCCACTTTGGACGGCAAAGTCAAGTACGACTTGCCGGAAGGCACGCAAACCGGCCGTGACTTTGTCCTTCCCGGTAAGGGCATTCCCCAAGTGAACAACCCCAAGCGCAGAGGCAATCACCGCTTCATCGTCACTGTGGAGACCCCCACAAAACTGACCAGAGAACAGCGGGAACTGCTGCAAAAACTGGACGAAAGTTTCGACGGCAAGGCAACGCCCAAGCGCAAAAAGTTTTTCGACACCTTAAAAGATCTGTTTGACTGACAGAGGTCAAAGGAGTCGGCGAGACAAACAAATCGAACCTGTCGGCGTACATAGGTACGGTAAGGTTCGATTTGTGCAGCAAGTCAAAACACCTTGCGTAAGCAACCCTTTGTTGTATACGATAGATTTCCGCGCTTGTAATTGTCCGTTACCGAGCATTATAGCGGAAAAAAATACTTGCTTCGTGTGCGTAACGAATTGCCACAGGTGCATACCTGTGTTTTGACGATCAGCGGCTTTTTTAACTCTCTGAAAAAAAGGAACCCCCCCGGTAAAACCGGGGGTTCTTCATATGCGGGCATAGCCCTCTGTTCCTCGCGTAACACGTAAACGCGTAATTCTATCCTGCCAACTGCGAAATGGATAGTTATTGGTACAAACTTGCACTTTTGAAACGAACACTATTCGTATTCTATGTGCCCTCCTATGCATAAAATGGCAGTGCCTATTTAAGCTACACTTTTAATTGCTTTCTATTGTGCATTGCAGTATAATTGCAGTGCTACTCATACTCATATGAGTGCCTCCCTGTTTTGATTGTTTGTGCAGTTGGCGGACCGCACCTATAATCTTAACAGGGATTTTTACTCACCGCC
>JAZQBF010000015.1:0-3911 GCA_045545615.1 Faecousia sp. | reverse complement strand
CCCTATTGGTAGATCTGCTCCACTACGGTGCAATGGCACAAAAGTTTACCGGCTTCACCGGTGAAACTGTGGATGCGGCTTTGACCGACGCCCAGGCAGCCTGGGGTACTACCGGCACACCTGCGTTGGGGAGCAAAACTTCCACCAGTTACGCAACTGTGGAAAATCCCACCGCAAGTTGGACCAATGTGGGTCTGGTGCTGGAAGACGCCGTTACCATGCACTTTAAGTTCAGAACGGACAGCACAGCCGGCTTAAAGGTGAAGATTACCAGCGACACCAATGCAGAAGGCTGGGTCATCGATGCTGCTGACTTCCAGTATGAAGAAAGCACCGGCAAGTACTATGTGGACTTCAGCGGATTCCATGCAGGACAGATGCGCGAGAGCGTATATGTGACCGTTTACAATGGCGATACCGCTGTCAGCAACACCTTGCGCTACACCATCGAATCCTATGCCTATAAGTATCAGAGCGCTGACGCTACCCAGTATCCATATTTTGCGGAACTGGTGAAGGCGATGATGCGCTACGGCGATGCTGCTTATAACTTTGTAAATTAAGCAAACGAAATATTAAAAAATCCGACGGCTTATAGAGCGCTGCTCTTCGCCGCCGGATTTTTTGCATTATCCGGTTGCATTGGAAAAGTTGCTGATGTATCATAATTCTATATAGTATCTTGACATAATTACAAAATCGTATATAATAGTATTGTATACAAGAACACAATCATTTTTTGTGTGTAAGTTCCATTATTCAAAGGAGATGTGCGTAATGAAGCGGTTTTTATCTTTCGTCCTTGCGGCAATGCTGGTTCTGTCTATGATCGGCACGGTCAGTTTTGCTGCCACCGCACAGGACATTTTTGCTGTTGCGGAATTGGAGCAGTATGTAGTGCATACGGAACTTCTGTCCGATGACGGCTACATCGGCATCCCGGTGGGTATCAAGACCTACATCAAAGACCCGGATGCTACCACCGAAGATACCCAGGTGATCTTGTATGTGGTGAACACCCAAACTGCCAATGTGGGCAGAGGCGATGACAAGACCATCATTTCCGGTATGCTGGACAGAGGCTACATCGTTGTGGTCCTGGACTACTTCGACGCGCCGGAAACCGCCACCAGCGATCTGGACTGGAGCATCCAGCAGATCCGTCTTCTGATCAACAAGGGCGATTACATAAATAATGTTTCACATTTTGAGTACAGTTATGTTGTGCCCCAGGGCTATAACCTGAAGCGGGACATTGTCTTCTGGTCTGTGGATAAACACGCCGCCGACGGCGTTATCGAGCATATTATCCGCTCCTGGAATACGGACTTTTTAGGCGTAAAGGGCGATAAATATTACATCACCTTTGAAGAGGACACCGTCATTTCCGGCGTTTCCTTTACCGCCGGTCAAAAACTCACCCCCAACGAGTACACCGCTATGTTGCCCGAGGGCAAAGTGACCAGCATTTTCGAGTGTATCGGCCCCAACGGCAAACTGGTGGATATGGATCTGTATATGGACATTATCTATCCGGTGGACCCTGTAGAAGAAGTGCCGGTTATGGTATATGCCTGCAGCGGTGACTACACCATGGATACCTGGAATAAGGCGATCCGTCCCCATTTGACAGGTTTCTTGATGGACGGCTATGCCGCTGCCTGCTATTCCCACCCCTATGTGCCTATGGGGGCAGGCAGAATGTACAGTTATTACGACGGCACCAATGCCGCCGGCTCTGTTACCGGCGATTCTTCCAACGGTTCTCTGGATCAGTATAACGGCTTGCGGGTAGATACGGCGGCGATCCGCTATGTCCGGTATATGGCGGAAGAATATAAATTTGCTACGGACAGAGTGGGCGTTACCGGCATCTCCAAGACCGGCTCTGTTCTGCGTCTTGGCCATCCCCATCCGGAGACCCTTCCGGAAGACCAGTACTATGTAGGTCATACCGGCGAGACCCGGTACGACAACGGTCTGACCGAAGATCTGGTGGGCACAACCGGTGTCTTCCGGGGCGCAGAGGAACAGCCCTGGCTGACATATCTGGGAACGGACACGGCGATTCCCTCCAATGTGCAATTTGTATTTACCAGCGTTGGTGGCGGTCAGCAGACCATCACGCCGGAACACGCGCCGATCTATATTGGCGGTACGATGCAGCCCAGCGGCTCTTACTACGGCGGATTCTATCCCTTTGTTATGACTTACAGCCGTATGGCGGATATTCCGGTGATGGACTATATCTGCGAGAATGTGGGCCACGACTTCCCCTACGGTCCGGACAAAGAGACCGGCAACGATACTTACCAGGCGCTTTTTGATTGCGCAAACTATTATCTTCTGGACGCTCAGGCAAAGTGCGAATATATCAAGCCTGTCAACGGCACACAAGGTATTAAGGCTTCCGATCCGATCACGGTTAAATTCAACGCCGGTGTTCCTATGAGCGAAGTGCAAAGCAAGGTGTCTGTGGTCAATGCTGCCACCGGCAAAAACATAAGCGGCATTTGGGATGCCGCCTACGGCAATACTTTATACACCTTCACGCCCTTCGGCATCGACGGCGGCTATACCTATACTGTCACCGTTCCCGGCGATATCATTGCAGAAAACGGCAAACCCATCGTTGGGGAGAAAAAGACCAGTTTTACTGTTGCACGGAGCAAGAACAACGAAGCGCTGGCGGTCACCGGCGATACCGCCTTGTCCTACGGTGACGAACTGCTGTTCCATTTTGACGACCTGGATTACAGCACATCCTTTAATACCGATCTGCGTTTCAGCGTCCTTAACGACGCGGCAAACGTAATGCAGGTCTATATCGCCCATTTAAAAACCGACGGCACATATACAGTAGAAGAAACACCCATTGGGGAAGTTAATCTCTGCGGTCCCGGCGAATACAGTTTTGATGTATCGGAATATGTTAGCACCTTAAATGGCGAAAACGCCGCCTTCTGTCTGAAGACAAAGAAGGAAGCGGGCGAGACCCAGGTATTCAATGCGGACTTTAACGACTTTACGGACACCGAACTTTCTAAAACATTCTCCCTGGGCAACTATGCGCTTCTTTCCGTCTCCGACGAGCAAGATGCCGATGGCAACGGCAAAAGCGTCAAGTTCAGCGGCGTAAAGCCAAAGGTGTTTGAAGGATATCACAGTTTTCTTAGTTCCGGCAGTAACGTTTTTACCAATGTGCGGTCGATCGGAAAGATCAATGTGAATGCTGCCGATTACGGCAGAAAATTCCGCTTGGATTTAAGCGTCTACGATTCTGTTTCCAGACGGATCAGCCTGGAAGTGGGTAGAGAGACCTTGGGTTCCCAGGGCTGCGACATCGATACCACCGCAGAGCGCAAATCCTACTGGACTGTGCCAAACCAGTGGTCTGATTTCAGTTTCGAATACTGTGTAAGCAACCCCTTGCAGTACACCACATTGCAGAAGAACAATCTGGTTATAAAAGCGGATTCTGTTGCCAATACAGTACCGATGTATGTGGATAACTACACCATCTATGAGATCGTTACCGATGTTCAGATCGGCGTAGCCGGCAGTACCGATGCCAAGAAGAGTTTTTCCCTGGTCACCCATCCTGTAGATGTGAATACAGAGGAATCCGTCGAATTTGCTTATGTAGAAAGCGGAGAGAATGCCGATCAGGTAATGACCAATGCAAATGGCGCATTGGTCAGCGGTCAAACGTTGGCAATCACCGAGGATGCCCAAAAGGTCTATGTAAAAATGCCTCTGGCAAATTACAGTGGCGGTCCTCTGCAGTTCTCCTTCAAAACCCAGGCAAATAGTAACGGTACAGTCAAACTCTATGGCATTACCGATAAAACCGCCGCTTCTTCCTGGAGCAAGGATACCATCACTTATTGGAACGCCCCTGCCAACGACCG
>JAZQBF010000014.1:0-17064 GCA_045545615.1 Faecousia sp. | reverse complement strand
AACCACCAGAGGCAGGCCTGTCTCTCTTGCCAGCCGCATAACACCTTGATTTACAGGACGCTGGGCATCGATGCCATGATCCTGCAGCTCCAGATAGAAATTACCATCTCCAAAAATATCGGACATTTTCAAAGCATATGCCTTAGCCGCGTCATATTCCTCGTCCATCAAATACTGGGCAACACCGCCGGCGAGACAGGCAGAGGTGGCGATCAGTCCCTCATGGTACTGCTGCAGCAGATTCAGATCCACTCTGGGTTTTCCGTAAAATCCGTGCAAAAACGCCTGAGATACCAGCATACACAGATTCTCATAACCGGTGCGGTCTTTGCACAAAAGAACCAGGTGATAGTTGATATCGTCCACTTTATAGGTGCGGTCTGCCATAGTGCGGGGCGCAACATACACCTCGCAGCCAATGATCGGCTTGATACCAGCCGCTTTTGCCGCTTTATAAAAATCGATACAGCCATACATAACGCCGTGGTCGGTCAAGGCAATGGCATTTTGACCAAGTTCTTTGACCCGGTCCATCATACCGCCGATACGACAAGCGCCATCCAGCAAACTGTATTCAGGGTGGACATGCAGATGTACAAAACTCATTGTGTTTTCTCCTTCGCCATTTGCACCAGTTTTTGCAGCCGGTGGTTCATAGCAGGCTTTGTGATCGGCGGCTCCATCATAGCCGCCAGTTCTGTTAAAGATGCTTCCGGGTTTTCTTCCCGGGCAGTAAGCGCCTGGCACAGTTTCGGAGGCAATTGCTCCGCAACGCCCAGTTCCCGTAAAATGCGGATCGCTGCCAGTTGCTCCTGGGCAGCCTCCACTACTTTGGAGGTATTGGCATCGTCGCAATTACAGCGGCGGTTTACCTTGTTGTTCAGTTCCTTTTCCAGCCGGGCTTCCATAATGCCCATTGCGCCAATGGGCGCACCTAAAAAAGTAAGGAAATCAGATATCTGATCGCTCTGTTTTAAGTACAGAACCTGCCCGCCGCCCCGGTCTGCAGACTTGGGATAAAACGCCATCATTTCATGGATCAGCGTATGTGCCTCCCGGGCAACGATGTGGTGGGTAGTCGCCAGTTCCAGGTGATACGCCTTTGCCGGGTCGGTAACAGAACCGCCGGCGAGAAAAGCGCCTTTCAAAAAGGCTGCTTTGCAGCAATCTTCTTCCACCACTGGCAGGTTGATGTGAAGCGCCAGCGTATCCTCCGGGGCAAAGCCGAAAGACTCCATAATTTTTGAGATCTTTTCCGGGTTGTTAATCTGAAAATTCAATTTACCACCAGTTCCCTCTTCCGGCTGGATGTCAAACCCAAAGCCAAAGGCTTTCCGAAAAAGTTTCGGCAGGCACTGGGCAAACTCCCGGCTTTCGGTGATGATGCGAATGCCGTTGCCGCCAAAACTGTTGCAAAACAGCAGTATGCCAAAACATTGCGCCAAAGCGCAGCAGGTTTTCTGGGGGATGCTGCGGCAGATCTCTGCCTTAATATTTGCGGAAAAAGAAACTGCCACGGCGTTCACCTCTTTGTTACCAAATTCTCACTTCCGGTTCTAAACGAATACCGGTTTTCTCAAATACCATATCAGACACCTGCGCAAGCAAGTCTTTTACATCCTGCGCCGTTGAGCCGCCGAGATTTACAACGAAGCCTGCGTGTTTCTCGGACACAGCCGCGCCACCTACACGGTAGCCTTTCAATTCCGACTGATCGATCAGCGCTGCTGCGTAGCCGCCCACCGGGCGTTTGAACGCAGAGCCGGCAGAGGGCAGATCCAGCGGCTGGGATGTTCTGCGCCGTTGCTGCAGATCCTGCATGATCTCGCGTACTTGCGCCTGGGGTTTCGGCTCTAAGGCAAACACGGCGCTGACTACAATGCCGTCTTCCTCTTCCAGACGGCTGTGCCGATAAGAAAATCCCATCTCTGCCCCGGGGATCGTGACCAATGTACCATCCGGGTACATCACATCCACGCTCTCGCAGATCTGCACGATCTCGCCGCCGTAAGCGCCGGCATTCATATACACGCCGCCGCCGACAGTACCGGGAATGCCATGGGCAAATTCCATACCGCCCAGGTTCTGTCCTGCCGCATATACAGCAGCGCGGGTCATGGTCACGCCTGCGCCGACGCGGATCCGGTTTTCATCCAGCCGTTCCATTCCGCCGAGACAATCCTTCAAACAGATCACCAATCCGGAAATGCCGTCATCCGGCGCAAGCACATTGGTTCCTGCGCCCAGGATAGCCCATTTGCAGTTCAGCGATGCGGACACTTTTAAAATATCCGCCAGTTCCTGAACATTTTTTGGAAATGCCATTACTTCCGCCGGACCACCGATGCGGAAGGATGTGTGGCTTGCCATGGATTCATTGTAACGAAATTGGATTTTTGGGAGTAAAGCAGCAATTTTCTGCTGAAATTCATTCATTTTCATCATAAACGCCTCCGGGTGTATGATTGATTCTACTATATCATATCAGGGGAAAATATGCAATTATTACATAGATATTTTTCCGCCTTTTTGCACGAAAAATCCTCCCGGCAAAAACCGGGAGGATTGTCTGTTAAAATTATTCATCTCCGATGGTCTCTTTCAGGCGATCCAGGTTCTTTTGCAGGTTATCGCCATCCAAAACGATTACGGATTTTCCATCGATGGATGCAAACTGATAGTTGTTTCCATAGGGGATCGACTGATTGGTAACCTGAAGATCCGGCAAAATCGGTAGCAGTTCTACCATCAGTTTTGCAATATCAGAATCGGTCATATCCGTTCTGACCATTGGCAAAAGTGTATTCACCAGTTCATACAGCCGTGTAGCGCTTAAATGTTTTGCCGTTTCCACAAGGGAATTCAAAACGGTGCGCTGACGGTTTGTTCTACCAAAGTCGCTGTCTAACTTGCGAATACGGGAATAATGGAGCGCCTGTTTTCCGTTCAGCAGGTTTACGCCTTCTGTCAAACTCCACCCAAAACCCATATTGTTCAAATGGTACGCCTCTGCTGACGTGAGAGAAACGCTAACGCCGCCGACAGCATCGATGATCTGTTCAAAGCCGGAAAAATCCACTTCCACATTGTAATCGGCGCGGACGCCAAAATTGTGTTCCAATGTGTCATTGAGCAGACCAAAACCCTTCAGGGCGTAAGGCACATTCAGCCGTTCGTTGTAATAACCGGGAATGCTGACCCAGGTATCCCGGAGGAATGACGTAAATACCAGCGTCTTTTCTGCTTTGTTGATCGTGCAGAGGATCATCGCGTCGGAACGCTGTCTGCTTTGACCGCTGCGGCGATCCTGACCTACCAACAGAATATGGATCACATTTTCCGAATCAGAAACATTTTCCACCGGCTCTGTGGGTACAGTTACATCCTGCGCATTGTAGGAAGGACCGGTAAAATCTTCGCCAACCGTTTCCTGGTTGCCTTCATTCAAAATCATAGATTCCTCTTGGGAAGACAAGGTATTCTCTGTCGCGTCAAGGCGTCCCATCTGGCCGAACACCGTTTTCCATAGAATAAATCCTGCAATAAGCAATGCCAGCAACAGCGCTGCAATACAGCAAAGCACAATGATCACTGTGCGTTTCTTTTTTGACATTCTCTGTTTTTCCATAAAAGCCACCCTATATTATTCAATTCCCATCGCTGTTTTGAGTAATTGGATATTCGTTTCAATATCATTCTCATCCATTACCAAAACATACTTTGTATATCCGTTGTGGAGCAATTTCACATCGCTATATGCCCCGTCCGCCGGAATTCGCTGGGATACAACTTCCACTTCAGACAGCAACGGCAGCACGTCCATTGCCAAACCAATGATCTCCGAGTCGGTCATATCGGTTCTGACCAGAGGAATCAGAGATTTGATCAGGCTCATCGCATTGGCGCTGCTCATATTTTTCACCTGGTTCATCAGCGCTTCCAAAACGATCCGCTGTCTGCCGGTTCTGCCAAAATCGCTGTCCAGATCCCGGATGCGGGAATATGCCAGCGCCTGCTTGCCGGTCAAATGATTGTTACCACTTTGCAGATTCCAATCACCATTATACACCTCGCCGTTAGACCAGTTGCCATACTTGTTTAAGTAATTTGCCTCTGCAGAAGTCAAACGGATGTCCAAGCCACCGACGGCATCCACCACCGCCTCAAATCCGGCAAAGTCCACCTCGATATTATGATCTGCGCAAACACCGAAATTATATTCCAGTGTTTCATTGAGCAGTTCAAAACCGCCGACCATATACGGCACATTCAGACGCTCTGTATAATGATCCGGAATGGGCAGCCACAGATCCCGCATAAAGGAAGTCATTGTAATGGTTTTTGTGGCTTTATTGATGGTCACCAGCACCATGGAATCCGAGTGACGGCGACCTTCTCCTTCCCGGCGGTCCTGGCCGACCAAAAGCACATTGATCACATCATCTGCGCCAATACTCGCAGCAGGGATCGTAGGCTCTGTCACATCGTCAGCGTTCATCTCCGTGCCGGTAAAGTCCGGAACTGTCGCCTCAGTCTGATTGAGCATACTTTCGATCTGTTCCTGGGACAAGGTCGCCTCATTTTCGTCAAATCGCTTGATCTGACCCAGATAACCTTTCAGCACCAAGAAGCCCACAAGGAGCAAAAGCAGCAGCGCTGCAAGAATGGAAGCAACAATAATGATCGTCTTTTTCTTCTTGCTCATTTTCTTTTTTTGTTCTTCCGCCATAAAGGAAACCTCCAAAAAATCAATAGGCATTAAACGGGCAAACAGACCCACCCTGCTTGGGTGGGTCGGAATATGTATATGGCAGCAGAGATTTATTTTTCCAAAATCTCCAACACTTCCATGGGGCATGCCTTGACACAAATACCGCAGGCAATGCACTTGGTGGTGGTTCCCTCTGCAGGGGAAACCATAACTTTCATAGGACAAACCTCTGCGCACTTACCGCAGGAAGTGCAAAGTTTCTTGTTGATCATATACACGCCGGTTTTGGGGTTCTGGGTGATCGCGCCGGCTTCGCAAACCTTTGCGCACTTACCGCACTGAATGCAGGTCATGGGTTTGGCGCTGCCATTCTTTTCCACGATCTGAATGCAAGACAGATCCGGATGGAACTCTTTATAAAAAGCCACAGAGCAAGCGCGAACGCACTCAAGGCATGCCATACATTCAACATTTTTCTTAACTGCAAGTCTTTTCATAAAAACAGCCTCATTTCCACATAATTTCCAAAATATTATACAAGATGCGGACGCAAATATCAATGGCAAAATTCACATTTTTTATGGTTTTTGCGTTTTTTTGACGAAAATTACCTGACTAATTTTTATTTTTCGTGGAATTATAACTGCGTAACGGAAAAAACAGGAGGAATTATTATGAAAAAATTTGGAATTCTCACGCTTGTGATCTTGCTGGTCATTTCCCTGGCTGCCTGCCGCAGAAACAAGGATAAAAACACCGATCCCACAACCAATCCCACTACTTCCACCACTGCTGCGCCTACCACCGCGCCCACTACCGCACCTACCGCTGAGCCATCTATGCCTACCATTCTCCCCAGTATGGATCCCACAATGGACACAAACATCCCCGATCCGGAAGTGGACCCCAATTCCACAACACCTACCATGGACGATGGCAGCCGTATGGTTCCGGATATGGGCAAGTAATCTTGCGGGGCGCTGCCCCGGTACATAGTTTATTTTATGGCATTCATAAGGCTGTTTTTCTTTTTTCCGCATTTTATTGGAGAAATGAGATAAACTTACCTGCTTTGCTCTTTGCTATTCCGGGCATACTACTACCGGAAGGAGGCTGAGAAAATGAGCGTAAAAGGTTGGGCGGTTACTATGGGTATCGGCGCCGCTGCCGGTGCTGTAGCGATTTTAATGATGCCGAAAAACAATCCCACCCGCCGTTTGGCGGCGCAGGCAGCAAACAAAGTGGAAGATGCTGCCTGGAAAGTTTCCGATAAACTGACACAAAAGTTCGATATGTGACAAGAAGCCCCATCAGCGTGCTGACGCTGATGGGGATTTTATTATTTTGCAGTTACGATCAATTGATCGCCGTCCATCTTCGCCTCAATGGTCGAGATGGGCGATTCAAAGGAATCGATAATATGCTGGGAAATGGGATCTTCCAATTCTTTTTGTATGGTTCTGCGCAGATTTCTTGCGCCATAGGTTACGGAGAATGCCTTATCCACCAGATATTCCCGGACACCTTCACCAAAGATAAAGGTCAACTCCCGGTTTTCAAGGCTCTGACGCAATTCTGCCAGCATAATATCCGCAATGCCCAGGAAATTCTCTTTGGACAGATGGTTGAATGTGATAATTTCATCCACCCGGTTGATAAACTCCGGACGCAGGAACTGGCGCAGCGCTTTCATGGTTTTTTCTTTTACCGCATCCTGCTCGGTGCGACCAAAACCCACGCTGCCCACATTGCCCTCAGAACCGGCATTGGAAGTCATAACGATAATGGTATTTTCAAAGTTGACCACCCTGCCCTGGGCATCGGTAATCCCACCGTCATCCAACACCTGCAGCAAAATGTTCAGCACATCCGGATGGGCTTTTTCAATTTCATCGAAAAGCACCACGCTATAGGGTCTTCTGCGGATCTTCTCCGTCAGTTGACCGGCTTCGTCGTAACCCACATAACCGGGGGGCGAGCCGATAAGTTTAGACACGGTGTGCTTTTCCATATACTCGGACATATCCAGCCGGATCAGAGAATCCACGCTGTCAAACAGATCATTTGCCAGGCACTTTACCAATTCTGTTTTACCCACACCGGTAGGACCGACAAAGATAAAGGAAACCGGCCGTTTCTTTGGAGAAATGCCCACGCGGTTTCTGCGAATGGCTCTGGATACGGCGTCCACCGCCTCGTCCTGACCCACAATGTGCTCCCGCAGGCGGTCTGCCAAACCACGGATCTGCATATATTCCTGCGCCTTGATCTTGCTTGCGGGGATTTTTGTCCAAAGTTCTATGATCCGGGCAAGGTTTTCCATAGTCACCGCAGGGGGAGGCAACTGATCCAGTTTTTCGATCTCCTCCGCCAGGCGGCACAGTTTGCTGCGCAGTTCCGCAAGGCGCTCATAATGCTCGTTTTCCGTATCCTCTGTAAGCATACGCAGTTCCAGTTCATAATCATCCCGCTCTTTTTTCATTTCCGCCAACTGGGAAATTTCCTTGCAGCGCAAGTTTACATCAGAGCAGGCTTCATCCAGCAGGTCGATGGCTTTATCCGGCAGGAAACGATCTGTAATATACCGCTCAGAGAGCATAACACACTGGCGGGCAATTTCCGGAGAAATGCTCACCCCGTGATACTGGGCGTAGATCTTAGCGATGCCCTGCATGATCTGGCAGGCTTCTTCAATGGTGGGCTCTGCTACAGATACCGGCTGGAAACGCCGCTCCAGCGCCGCATCCTTTTCAATGTGTTTGCGATATTCATTGAAAGTGGTTGCGCCAATTACCTGGATCTCACCTCTGGAAAGAGCAGGTTTCAAAATGTTGGCAGCATTCATAGAACCTTCCGCGTCTCCTGCGCCAACCAGGTTATGAACCTCGTCAATGACCAGAATAATGTTGCCACAAGCCTTAATTTCGCCGATCAGGCTCTTCATACGGCTTTCAAACTGACCCCGGAACTGGGTGCCTGCCACAAGGGCGGTCAGATCCAGCAAAAACACTTCTTTATCCCGCAGTTTATAAGGCACATCGCCGGCAGCGATCCGCTGGGCAAGACCTTCTGCGATGGCAGTTTTACCAACGCCCGGCTCGCCGATCAGGCAGGGATTGTTTTTTTGCCGGCGGTTGAGAATCTGAATCACCCGCTCTGTTTCCACATCTCTGCCGATGACCTTATCCAGTTTGCCCTCTCTGGCTCTGCCGGTAAGATCCATACAGTAACTGTCCAGGAACTTATGCTTGCTCTTTTTCTTTTTGGGCGCATCCCCCTCCGGCGGCGCAGCCCCTTCCGGAGCATCCGGTTTCTTGGGAAGATTCATACCGCCAAACAGTTGGTTGATCATAGGAAATGTGGCGGTTCTGCTTTCGGTTTCGTCATCGCCGTCTTCGGTATCATTCTGACCGAACATACTGCTCATTTCATCCGTCAGGCTGTCCAGATCTTCTTCCGAGAAACCCATTTGCTTTACGGCGGCGTCAATATGGGGAATCCCCAAACTGCGGGCGCACCGCAAGCAATATCCTTCGTTCATGGCAACGCCGTTTTCGATTTTGGTAATGAAAACGACAGCAATATTTTTTTTGCATTTTGTACACAATTTCGGTTGCATACTGACTCACGACCTTTCTGCAGGCAGTATAGCATACCTGCTGAAAAAAAGAGAGAATTTTTTATAAACTTTCCTGCAACTGGGCGCATTCAAATTTTTCCACCCCGTCGTCATACCACAAATGGGTCATATACAGACCGCCGGGAGGCACGGTAGGACCTGCGGCTGTACGGTTGCCGCTGTCAAGAATCTGACCGATCTGCTCCGGCGGAAATTTGCCCTCTGCGGCATAAACCACAGTACCCGCCATCGCCCGGGCCATATTGTATAAAAAGCCGTTGGCGCAGACCCGGAGAAAAATCAAGTTGCCCCGGCGTTCCACATCATAATAGTATACGGTGCGGACCGTGGATTTAACATCCGTTCCCACGCTGCGCACCGCAGCAAAATCGTGGGTCCCCACAAATTGACTTGCCGCCTGCTGCATAATTTTTTCATCCAAATGCTTGGGGTAAAACCATGCCCGGTTCACATAGAACGGATCCCGGACACGGGAGTTGTAGATCACATAAGTGTATTCTTTTCGGGCGCAGGAGCCGATCGCGTTGAAATCTTCGTGGACATCAAACGCCTTGGTAACCACTACATCTGCAGGCAAATGGGTGTTCAGCGCATAGGGCAATCTGTCCGCAGGGACAGTGGATTCTGTGCGAAAATTCGCCACATAGCACTTGGCGTGGACACCGGCATCTGTTCTGCCGCAACCGGTTATATGGACACTGTGTCCCACCACCATACCGATCGCCTTTTCCAGGGTCTGTTGTACGGTGGCAAGATTTTTCTGTGTCTGCCAGCCGTGGTAGGCAGAGCCTTCATAAGTCAAAAATAACGCGATGTTACGCATAGCAACCTCACAAGCCGAAACTTCTCAACGTAAATACTACCGCTGTAAGCAGAATGCCGATGCCAAAAGCACACAGATCTACCCGGTGATAGCGGAGCAATTTCATTTTTGTGCGACCCTCTCCCCCGTGGTAGCAGCGGCACTCCATAGCCGTTGCCAACTCATCCGCTCTGCGGAATGCGCTGATGAACAGCGGCACCAAAATGGGGATCAGCGCCTTTACCCGTTCCATCAGGCTGCCGTTTTCAAAATCGGCGCCTCTTGCCTTCTGGGCAGACATAATTTTGTCTGTTTCCTCGATCAGCGTGGGAATAAAGCGCAGGGCAATGCACATCATCATCGACAGTTCGTGCACCGGCAGCCGCAAAACTTTCAGTGGGGAAAGCAGTGATTCCAGGCCGTCTGTCAATGCGATGGGAGATGTGGTATAGGTAAGCAAAAATGTGCCGGCGATCAGCATCAAGATCCGTGCTACCATAAACACAGCCCGAAGGACGCCCTCCCGGGTGATGTTAATGACCCAGAATGACACCAAAATATGTTCGCCGGCGGTAAAAAACAGATTTAAAATGCCGGTAAAAACCAAAATCAGCACCAGGGGTTTCATACCCCTTACAATGGCTTTTAAGGGGATTTTGGAAATGGCGATGGTAATTGCCAAAAACAAAAATACAACGCCGTAAGTGACCCAGTTTACCGCAGAAAACAAAACCACGATATACACGATGAGCATAATCAGTTTTGTTCTGGGGTCCATACGATGCACCGGGGAATTACCGGGGAAAAACTGTCCGAGGGTAATGTCTTTAAGCATCCTTTTGACCCCCTTTCAAGCGGGTCAGCGCCGCCACAGCCTGCGCCTGGGTATACACCGGTTCCACATCCAGCCCCAAGCGGCGAAGATGGAGAAAAACGCTTGTGATCTCCGGAATGTCCAAACCCATAGCAGACAACTCTTCTGCCCGCGCAAACACCTGTGCCGGTGCAGCATCCATAACCAGTTCGGCGCCGTTCATCACAAGCAGCCGGTCAGTCAGCCGGGCAACATCGTTCATGGAGTGGCTGATCATAATGACCGCCGCATTTTTTGCCTTGCGGTATGCAGAAATATTTGCCAATATCTCTTCCCTGCCCTCCGGGTCAAGACCGGCGGTGGGTTCGTCCAAGATCAACACCTCCGGTTCCATTGCAATAACACCGGCAATGGCAACTCGGCGTTTTTGTCCGCCGGAAAGATCAAAAGGAGATGCTTGCAACTGTTCCTGGGTAATACCCACAAAGTTTGCGGCTTCCCGGACACGGCGGTCGATCTCCTCTGTGGAAAGTTTCATATTTTTAGGGCCAAAGGCAATATCTTTATAAACTGTTTCTTCAAACAGTTGGTACTCCGGATACTGGAAGACAAGTCCCACCCGAAACCGGCTTTGGCGCGTCAGTTTTTTGTCGGACCAAATGTCTTTTCCATCCAGCAGAACCTGCCCGGAAGAGGGCTTTAAAAGTCCGTTTAAATGCTGCACCAATGTAGACTTTCCCGAACCGGTATGACCGATTATGCCTACAAATTCCCCACGGTGGATCTCAAAAGAGATATCCCGGAGCGCCGCGTGTTCAAAAGGCGTTCCCACACCGTAAGTATGGTGCAGCGATTTTACCTGTAAAATAGGTTCCAATGTATCTAACCTCCTGTGGGTCAGGCCTTTAATGCATCATAAAGTGCCTGCGCACATTCCTGGGCATTCAACTTATCAAGCGGCAAGTTAAAGCCCTGTTTGTTTAATTCATAGCATAGTTCCACCGTTTCCGGGGCAGCAAGGCGAATGCCGTGGAGTAACTCCACCTGAGAAAATACATCCTGGGGCGCGCCGTCTGCAGCAATTTTGCCTCCATCCAGTACGACCACCCGCTGGGCTTTTGCCGCCTCGTCCATATGGTGTGTGATCAAAACCACCGTAATGCCTTTTTCCCGGTTCAGCCGTGCGACAGTATCCACTACCTCACGCCGGCCTTTGGGGTCCAGCATCGCCGTAGGTTCATCCAAAACGATACACTTGGGTTCCATAGCGATCACGCCTGCAATGGCAATACGCTGCTTCTGTCCGCCGGAGAGAAGATGGGGCGCGTGTTCGCGGTATTTATACATACCCACCTGTTTCAGCGCCTCGTCCACCCGCTTGCGAATGGCAGGACTTGCGACGCCAAGATTTTCCGGACCGAAAGCCACGTCTTCTTCCACCACGTTGGCAACGATCTGATTGTCGGGGTTTTGAAAGACCATACCGACATTTTTTCGTACAGCCATTAGTTTTTCCTCGTCTGCAGTATCCATACCACACACATAGACCTTACCGCCGCAAGGAAGCAATATGGAATTAAAATGCTTGGCAAGGGTGGATTTTCCGCAGCCGTTGCTGCCCAAAATCGCGACAAATGTGCCTTCTTCGATCTGCAGATCCAGATCTTCAAAGACCTTCACAGCGGGGGTATCTTCCCCACCGGGATAACTATATGCCAAGTGTTGAACTGAAATTGCGCTATTCAAGGAAAAGCCTCCTGTCAAATTACCTGCTGATACTCAAGGTGTCCATCTGCCAGCCGCGCCGCAGGGTAGCATCAATCCGGAAGACTGTACGGGCAGACCCAACTCACCCACTGCTGTACTGCCGCCACGGATCCCGCCAAAAACCACATCCGAAGCATAGCCCACCGCAGAAGGCGCAAGGCCGGTTGTATAAGAATTAATAATTACAAACAGCGGATTTTCTGTAAGCAGTTTGCCCACTTCCAACAAGAACGGATAAAAACTGGTTTCCATTTTCCATATCTCACCGCTGGGTCCTCTGCCATAACTGGGCGGATCCATAATAATGCCGTCGTATCTGCGACCGCGGCGGATCTCCCGCTGGATAAATTTACCGCAATCGTCCACGATCCAATGGATGGGCTTATCTGCCAGACCGGAAGACTTTGCATTCTCCTTCGCCCAGGCGACCATACCTTTGGATGCGTCTACATGGTAGACCTCTGCGCCACCGGCAGCAGCAGCCAGTGTTGCGCCGCCGGAATAAGCAAACAGATTCAGAACCCGCACCGGACGGCCGGCAGATGCCACTTTATCCCGGATAAAATCCCAGTTGGCAGCCTGTTCCGGAAACACGCCGGTGTGCTTAAAGTACATAGGTTTTACGTTGAATGTCAGATAGTCCTTATCGCGGATCTGCCACCGCTCCGGCAGATTATGATCCGTCCAATGACCGCCGCCGGTAGAGGAGCGGACATATCGGGCATCATACTTTTTCCAGCCGGGATGGGCGTGGGGCGTATCCCAGATAACCTGGGGATCCGGGCGCACCAAAAGATACTTACCCCAACGTTCCAGACGTTCTCCGTTGGAGGCGTCCAAAACCTCATAATCTTTCCATTCATCGGACATCCAAATCATTTTGTTTCTCCTGCCTTTATGGCGTATTATTCGTTACTTGCGCCAGCCGTTTGATTTCCATCTGAAGGCTGTTCGTTGGGAACTGTCGCCTCCGGAGGCGGTGTCGCCGGATCCGTAGGTTTGACGCTGTTGGCCTGGTATTCCTCCCACTCCTTTGCTGTGTGGGCCGTGCAGACGATATAGGGCGCAGATACATTTTGGTTTGCATTGTTGCCGAAGCCCTTGAAATCCGCGTCATTTCCGTTGCCGTCTACAAGATAGACATAACTATCCTTCGCATAGGCGCCGTTCAGACCGAATCTGGAAGCATCTTTGATCTCCCGGAACTCAGAAAGTGTGAGTTTTACCAGAACGGTTTCCTTCAATGTCACGCCTGCGCCGGCTTCTGCCAGTTTTTTACAGAATTCATTTGCCACGCCTTTACCGGTCTCGCAGTATTCCACTTTTACGTGTTTATCGCAGTATCTGCCGGGAATGTCCTCGGTGTAAACCAGCACGCTGTCCACACGGTCCAGTCCCCGGATATCAGCAGAACAGGCGCTGGTAGCCAGCAGTCCGGAATCCAGACAGACCGAAACGCTGACCATCTTGCTGGAATCGTACAGTTTTGCATCCGCCTTGCCTTTGTGCAACGGAGCCATAACCTTACGCCACAATTCGGCTGCCACGTTATAGTTGCCACCCACAGGGTTGATCACTTCGGGCATACGGTAGCCGCACCAAACAGCAGCGGAGTAATACTTTGTAAATCCGCAGAACCAACGGTCACGGAAACTGGAAGTACTACCGGTCTTACCTGCAACATTCATACCGCTGATCGCTGCCCGGGAACCGGTGCCGTAATTGACTGCATTGGTGAGGCAATAGTTGGTGTAGTTCACTGCTTTCGTGCTGAGGATCTGCTCGGAAGGCTGGGGATTGCGATAAACCTCTTCGCCATCAGAATTATAAATAACCGTATAAAGTCTGGAATTTCGATAGACGCCGTTGTTAGCAAATGTGGCGTAAGCAACAGCCATATCCCGAATCGTAACGCCCTGGGTCTGGGCGCCCATTGCCAGAGGCGAATAGCCAACGTCGGTCATAACCGTTCCGTCGGTGTCCACATATTTATCCACCAGGGTGGAAAGACCGAATTTTTCTTTTGCGAAGTTAAAACTATAAGATGTTCCGATCTTTTCCAGAGAATTTACTGCCACTGCGTTCACAGAGGACACAATCGCAGAATAGATGGACCGGGAGTAGTTGTACACACGGTTATCGTTTCTGGGCCAGGGGGAACCGGAACCATCGTAGAAATACGGCAGATCCTTAACCACAGTTGCGGGGCTCAAAATGCCCAGTTCAAAACCGGGGGCATAGATAGACAGGGGTTTAATAGAAGAACCGGACTGCAATCTTGCGTCGGTAGCAACACTGTGGGCGTCAAAAACGGTCTTTTCACCCACGCCGCCGGCAAGACCGACAATATCGCCGGTGGCATTGTCAACGATTACGATACCGGACTCCAACTGCTGACCGCTATAGGTATCCGGAATCTCATTCAAGTCCTGATAGATCTTGTCGATCTGATTTTGCACATCCATATTCAGGGTGGTATAGATATGGTAGCCGCTGCGGCTGATCAGATCCATATACATCTCAGCGACGCTGTCGCTCCATTCCATATTCTCCTGAGCAGCCAGATCCATTGCCACTTCTTCCAGCGCGGCTTCCACGAACCAGGAATACACATCCTGAGAACTGTTTACCTGCACGGAAAGTTCCTGCTGGCACTGAGGGCAATAATAGCCGTCATTCTTCTGTTCCAGCGTAGCGACAGTGCCTACATAACCGCACTCTTCCCGGCATTTTACCAGAACATCGCCGTCGTCAATGCCGTTTTTCAGCACCAGTTCCTGGGCGACGGCTTCCGTATACTCTTCTTCGGTGATCCAGCCCTGGGAGAGCATTTCTTTTAAAACCAGTTCCTGACGGTACTTGTTACGCTGCATGCCGTTCATTTCTTCCCCGGCATAGGTAAACACATCGTCGTTATAGGGATCGAACAGAGAGGGGTTGTTGGTAATACTGATCAAACTGGCGCACTCTGCCAGTGTTAAAAACTCCATTTCCTTGCCAAAATAGGTAGCGGCAGCGCTCTTCACGCCACGGCAACCTTGACCCAGGTAGATATAGTTCAGATACGCCTCCATAATGGTATCTTTGTCATATCGTTTTTCCACATGGACAGCCTGGAAGAATTCCAGAACTTTACGCTGAACCGTAACGCTGTCTTCGCCGGTAACGTTTTTGATAAGTTGCTGGGTGATACTGGAGCCACCCACAGTCTGGTCGCCGAAGAACATATTGGCAACCGCCTTGATGGTGGTGAACCAGTCAACGCCCTGGTGCTCATAAAAACGCTTGTCCTCAATGGCAACTGCCGCGTGGATCAGATTCTCCGGAATATCCTCAAAAGATGCCCGTTTGCTGACCGTATCGGCATAGATCTGCTGCAGTTGCTTGATCTCGCCGTCGGAATCCACATAGTAAAGGTAGGAAGTTTCTTCCATATCGTAGTTTTCCAGAACAAGACCGGCATTGGGCAGAATATCCTTTTCCAGATAGTCACCCAAAACACCCAAAAAGGCAAATGCGCAGGCAACACCGATCAGAAGGACAGTCGCCACTGCGCCCAGCGCGATCTTGATCGCCGTAAATACAGCCATCCAAACTTTATAAACTGTTGTCAACGACCAATGGGGTTTCCAGGTCTGCTGTGTATTCTGGTTCCGGTTTTCCCAAAATTTCCAATTCATAATTATACCTCCCGGTCAGGATCATCTGTCTGTTGTTAATATCTATGAGACATATATGCATAGTTCTATTCATATCATTATAGCATACCCCAGTCAAAAACGAAAGAACTATTTTTAAATAATTTAAATATATAATGTAAACACCGGTATTGCGGGGGAATTTATAATGATTCCTTTTGTAAAGATTCTGTTTTCCTCTTGATTTCCCTATGTTTATCCGTTAAAATAGTCATAGATACATATTCTTGCAAAGGAAGGTAAACACTATGTCTGAAACCTACGGTTCCGATTTTATTACCATTATGGATGAAGATGGTACAGAGTTTGAGTTGGAGGTTCTCTCTACCCTGGATTACAACGGCGCGCAGTATCTGGCTGTGATCCCCGCAGGATCTGAGGAAGATGCCGAAGAACTGGAAGTGAGCATCCTTAAGTCTGTGGAAGAGGACGGCGAGCCCATCCTCTGTGCCATTGAGGACGAAGAAGAACTGGAGTCTGTCTATAATTTGATTATGGATGCCCTCTACGAAGAAGAGGAAGAAGATTAACAGCAAACATCACCGCCTGCTTGGTGCGTAGTGCATCTTTATTGGACCTACACTATGTTATTGGGATGTTAGTTTCCTGCCCGGATTGCAGACCTCCCGCCCCCGCTTTGACGAGGGGTGGACGTTGGGAGCAGCTAAGGTCAGGAGCGGCGACCCACCTGCCGTTTGCGCAGGTCATAATTAGATGCATACGGCCAAAGCGGGTCTGGCGCGGGGTTTCATACCCCGCGCTTTTTTTCGAAACTTTATCGTTGCAAAAACAGTTGCAATTACATATAAAGGACGCTACAATGAGCATAGTACTGTTAAAGGATAAAGGAGCGGTTTTATGGAACTGTACTATTCCCCGAATGATCCTCGATTTTCAGCAAAGAATGACAGCGATTCCATCCAGAATGCCGTCAACGCCGCTGTTCGGGATAATATTCGGATCGTGCGAATCCCCAGACTGTGCGGTCGTACAGGCCTTCCCTATTGGCAAATTGAGAAAGCCATTTTGCTCCCATCCGGCATCACAATATATTTAGACGATTGTCATTTGATCTTGCCAGAAGGGATTTACGATAATATTTTCCGCAACAGCAATATGTACACAGATATTGCCCAAAAACCGGAAGGACAACAAAAAGAAATTCGGATCATCGGTACCGGAAAAGCAATCCTGGATGGCGGCAAAGGCAACGATCTGCGGGAGACCAATTCCGGCAAAGACGGAAAGCCCAATATCCGCTTCAACAACCTGATCTTCTTGCAAAACGTATGCAACATTGTTTTGGAGAATTTCCAATTACATAATATGCGCCATTGGGGCATGAATTTTGTTGGCTGCCACAGCGCAAAAATATCCAATATCCATTTTTGGAACGGAAACCACATTCCCAACCAAGACGGCATTGACCTGCGGATCGGCTGTTCGCAATTCTTGATTGAAAATATCACCGGCCGCACCGGTGATGATGTGGTGGCTCTTACAGCACTCCCGTTGGGCGGCGATAGGCATTATTTACCGGAGGGTGTTTTGCCGGATATTCACGATATTATCATACGAAATGTTCAGGCAAACACCCGGCAAACAATGGTTGCCCTGCGAAACTGTGACGGT
>JAZQBF010000013.1:0-4944 GCA_045545615.1 Faecousia sp. | reverse complement strand
CGACCCATTCGGGCCGGCTGATTTTTTGTTGCTGATCCCTTTGAACTGGCGAAGCCAGTGAAAATTTGGACACGAGCCCGAGCGCTGCCAGTGGCAGATGCAGCGAGGGCGCAGTGTGTGCTGCGGTCGATAAAATCGAGGAAATGCGTAAGCCCGAAGATTTTACCGGGTACCGCAAACGGAGAGCAGCATCCTGCTGCCGCAGGCAGCCTCCTTATTATACAGTCATCCCAAACGGGATGGCTGATTTTTTGTTGCTATAACAAATCTCAAAATTTTGTGCAAAAAACGACCTTCTGCCAACACAGCAGAAGGTCGTTTACTTACATATCCAATTCTCTGAGCATTTGCGCCATAGCGTCACGCTGGCTGGTGTTTGTCTCGCCGGTATGCTTCACTTCGTTTACCGCTCTGCCCATATCACCGCGGAAAACCATTTCCGCCCAGCGTACAGGGTGATAAACGGGTGTCAGCCATTTATGCTTTTGCAGTATCGGGTAGACTTGCTTCATTGTGCTATAAGGCAGGAACACACGGGATAGAAGATACTTTGCTTTACTACCCTCTCTTGCCTGACCGACAATGGCTTTATTTTGTATATTGCCGAAAGTTCCGCCCCAAAGAACAAACTGCTCCATTTGGCGTGTCAATTCATCCGGTGTTCTGTCACCAAACCAGCAATCTGTAAGTGCCTCTGCGCCTGTTGCAAAGGCAGTCAGATTACCGTCTTTCAAAATCTTTTCCCGCTTTTCTGCATCGTATTCCATGCGGTGGCTCATGATCCACAAGTCCATAAAGGTACGGATACCGCAACCGCCCATTTCGAAATGCTTTGCCATATGAGCGATATGGAAGAAATAGAACATATCGTCGCTAAGGTAATAATGGCAACTGTCTGCGTTCTTCGGTGCAGCATAGTCCCAGATTCGCGCCAGCATCTCATAGCGCTTACCCTTGGCGTGCCGCTCTTCCATAGTATCGTAGTGCAATTCCAGCAGGAATCCGGTCTTAGACCGCATTGGGAGGTCATGTTCGTCCTTTTTACCTGCGTGATAACCCAATTTTTCTATCAGAACCCCGGCAGCCCGTTCCAGATTCTCCGGCTTAACCAGTACATCAATATCGCTGCTGGTACGCATCCAGGCTTCCGGGTAGTAGTTACGCAACACAGAACCTTTCAGCGGAATGAAAGGAATTTTGGCTTCTTCTAAAGTCGCACAGACTTGCTCAAATTCAAAATTGATCTGCACGTAGCGATAGACTGCCTGCATAGCAGTTTTCTTGAAATTCTGAGAAACTTCATCATCTCCCAAAACACCTAACTGGCTCAAAGACTGGCCCGCCAAATGGGCAAGATCGTGGCTGGCGGCAAGTTTGTAAACGCCCTTCAACAGTTCGGGAGTCAGCGCGTTTTTGACTTCTTCACTTACCTTTTCGCCACAGATCTGATGTCGCAAAAGCGCGAACAGAATATTGGATTGCGTCATTGTTACTCCTTTACAGCGATGCTTTCAGCGCTGTTACTACTTCGTTTACCTGCTCTTTCGTCAAGTACGGGTGCATCGGCAGGCTCAACACTGTATCGCAGAGCCGGTCGGTCACCGGGCAATCGGCGCAAGCGCTGTCTGTGCCCTCAAATGCGCCCTGCAGGCGCATAGGTCTGGGATAGTAGACCATTGTGGGAATTCCCTGCTCTTTCAGTTTTGCCTGCAGCGCAGCGCGATCTGTACCCACGGGCAACTGCACCGTATACTGCGCCCAACTGCTTAAGAATCCTTCGGGGATATAAGGCAGGATCAAATCGGTATCCTGCAGCGCCTCGGTATACCAGGCTGCCGCCTGATTCACATTGGCAACTTCATATTCTTCAAATGCTTTCAGTTTGGGAAGCAATATAGCAGCCTGAACCGTATCCAAGCGGCTGTTCATACCCAAACGGATATTATTATACTTATCTTCACCGCTCTTGCCGTGGACAGCGTAACTGCGGATCAAGGCTGCCCATTCATCATTATCGGTGAAGATCGCGCCACCGTCACCGTAACAGCCCAAAGGCTTTGCCGGGAAGAAACTGGTGGTGGAGATATCACCAAAAGAGCAGGCGATCTGATCGCCGATCTTGCCGCCGAAACCTTGCGCGCCGTCTTCCAACAGCAGAAGACCGTACTTTTCACAAATCGGCTTGATGGTTACATAGTCGGCAGGCAGACCGAACAGATCTACAGTAATGACCACTTTGGGAGTGTACTTCCCTTCTGCCTTCACTTTCAGAATAGCCTGCTCCAGTTTGGCAGGATCCATATTGAAGGTACGATCATCCACATCTACGAAAATGGGCGTTGCACCCTCGCAGGCAGGACATTCACCGCTGGAGAAGAAGGTCAGATCCGGTACAAATACCGCATCGCCTTTACCGATGTTCCAGGCTTTCAACGCCAAAGTAATGGCGTCCGTACCGTTGGCGCAGGAAATGCAGTGCTTTACACCTACATACGCAGCAAGTTTCTGCTCCAGTTCCTTTACCTGCGGTCCGGAAATATACCTGGCAGATGCCATTGCCTCGATAACACCTGCATCGATCTCCTTTTTCAGCACCTGATACTGTTGCTTCAAATCACGAAATTCCATATCACTCGCTCTTTTCTTCGATAGAATCGTTTACCTTTTCATAGTTTCTGCCGCAATCGGGGCAGTGCAGATTCTCGTCTAAAACCTGTCCGCATTCACAGACCCAGCCGATCTGTTTGGCAGGTACGCCTGCCATCAATGCGTGGGCAGGCACATCTTTTGTAACCACAGCGCCGGCGGCAATGGTACACCAAGCGCCCAACTCGTGTCCGCAGACAACCGTTGCATTGGCGCCGATAGTCGCGCCAGTATGTACAACTGTCTTCTTATATCCGGCTGCGCCCTTGGGGTATTTCGCCCGTGGGGTCAAGTCATTGGTAAAAACCATAGATGGTCCGCAGAACACATAATCCTCCAATTCCACACCCTCATAGACAGACACATTGTTCTGAATTTTAACACCGTTACCAATGCGGACATTATTGGCAATATTCACATTTTGACCCATAGAGCATTTTTCACCGATGACAGCACCCTTTTGGATATGGCAAAAGTGCCATATCTTTGTGCCGTTACCTATAGTAACGCCGTCATCTATAAAACTGCTCTCGTGTACAAAATATTCACTCATTTTCCAAATACTCCTGCCATATCGGTGCTGGCGAAGTCCGTAAGGGGCAACTTCACCGGTGCGCCGGTCTTCATACTCTTATAGATAGAGAGGATCATTTCCAAAGCATTTCTGCCGGCTACCGCATCCACATAAGGTTTGCGACCGGTCTTCACAGCATCGATCACATCCGCATACAAACTGGTGTGACCGTTTCCGTAGACATTGCTGGTCTGCTCTTCCAAACCCTTATTGGCCTGGTCTGCCTCAGTCTCATCAGCAAAGTCCCACACATCGATATTGTTGGTGGACTTGCCACCCAGTTTTACTGTACCGTTCTCGCCAAACAGGTACAGCGTTTCTTCCAAGTTCTTGGGGTAAACATTGGTGGTACCCTCAATGGTGGCAACAGCGCCGTTTTTGAAGGTGACAACTGCCATACCCACATCTTCTGCTTCCAAATAATGGTGCTGTTGCTGACGGGTCACACCGTAAACGGTGTCCACCTCATCCCCCAGCATCCAACGCAGAAGGTCAATGCCATGAATGCACTGATTCATCAAGCAGCCGCCGTCCTCTGCCCAAGTGCCACGCCAGGTAGCCTGGTCGTAATAATCCTTGTTCCGGTTCCAGCGGACATGAATGCTGCCGTGGGACAGTTTTCCAAAGCGGCCTGCCTCAACGGCTTTGCGGGTCTTTTGCACTGCGATATTAAAACGGTTTTGGTGGCAGGCGCAAACCGCTACACCCTTTTCTTCGCTGCGGCGAATGATTTCCTCTGCATCAGCAATGTTCATTGCCATAGGCTTTTCGATAATGACATTGATACCGTTATCAATGCAGTATAGCGCGATCTCCGCGTGGTTGCCGCTGCTGGTAGCGATCGCCACCAGTTCCAGTTCCGGATGGTCAGCGATCATTTTTTTATAGTCCGTGTAACGGGCGATGGTCTGATCATTCTGAAGATCGTGCTTTGCCAAAAGGCTCTCGATATTCTCCGGAACGATGTCGCAGGCTGCCACAAACTCCAAGCCGTTATTGAGTACTGCTTTAACATGGTTGGTGGCGATTCTGCCACAACCGATCAGTGCGTATTTCATGGTTTTTATCTCCTTACAAAACCTCGATGTTATCTCTGGGGGTAACTTCCTTCATTACATTCTTGGTGTCGAAAATCGCTTGGGCGTGCTGCTGCACGAAGGCATAGTCCACATTGGAGTGGGCGCAAGTGACCATTACCAGGTCAGCGCTCTTAAGCAGTTCTGCGGTCAAAGCGGGTTCGGAATGCTTTGTGACGCCGTTTTCTTTGTAGGAACTGACCCAGGGATCGTAGTAACATACATCTGCGCCGACCTTTTCCAGTTCCTCGATGACCCGGATAGCGGGGCTTTCCCGGTAATCATCGATGTCCTGCTTGTATGCAACGCCCAAAATCAGCACCTTTGCGCCGTTGATTGCCTTCTTATGGCGGTTTAAGATGTGCATTGCCCGCTCAACGCAGTACTCCGGCTGACCGTCGTTGATGACCATACTGTTTTCAATCAAGGTGGTATGGAAACCGAACTCTCTTGCTTTCCAGGTTAGGTAGTAAGGATCCAAAGGAATACAGTGACCACCCAGCCCGGGACCGGGATAGAATGCCTGGAAGCCGTAGGGCTTACTCTTGGCTGCATCGATCACTTCCCAAACAGAAATACCCATCTTATGGCAGAGCCTGCCCAGTTCGTTCACCAGACCAATATTGATATTGCGGTAAGTATTTTCCA
>JAZQBF010000012.1:0-3718 GCA_045545615.1 Faecousia sp. | reverse complement strand
TGCTTCTGGACGAACCTTTGGCGGCGCTGGACCTGCGGCTTCGCAAGGATATGCAAAACGAACTCAAGCGCATCCAGCAGGCTATGGGCATCACCTTTATCTACGTCACCCACGATCAGGAAGAGGCCCTTTCTATGTCCGTCACCGTGGTGGTCATGGACAAAGGCCGCATCCAGCAGATCGGCAAACCGGAGGATATTTACAACGAGCCGAAAAACGCCTTTGTAGCAGACTTTATCGGCGAAAGTAATATTTTGGACGGCGTGATGCTTGCGGACTACAAGGTCAAATTCTTTGGCAGAACATTTAAGTGCCTGGACGCAGGTTTTGCGCCCAACGTGCCGGTGGATGTGGTCATCCGCCCCGAGGACATCGACTTTGTCCCTGTGGAAGAAGGTCACCTTACCGGCACTGTTACCAGCGTCACCTTCAAAGGCTTAAACTACGACATCATCGTAGACTTCAAAGGCTTTAAGTGGCTGATCCAGACCACCGACCATCAGCCGGAAGGTGCTACCGTTGGCATTCGGCTGAACCCGGAAGACATCCATGTTATGCGCAAGAGCGAGTATTCCGGTATGTTTGGCGACTACAGTTCCTACTCTGCCGAGTATGACGAACTGACGGAGGATGCCGACGATGAAGAAGAATAAGTCCTTGCTGCTGTCCGGGCCTTATATCCTCTGGATGGTGCTGTTTACCTTGATCCCCTTGTGCGTGGTGGGTTACTATGCCCTCACCGATGTGGAGACCGGGGTGTTCACCTTGGCAAATATGCAGGATCTGCTCCTTTATCTGCCTGCTTTCTGGCGGAGCATTCTGTATAGTTTCATCTCCGCAGTGATCTGCCTGATCATCGGCTACCCGGTGGCATATTGCATCGCCCATACCGGCGCCACCGCCCAGAAATTCCTTTATATGCTGGTAATGCTTCCTATGTGTATGAGTTTCCTGCTCCGCACCCTTGCCTGGGTGGGTCTTTTGCAGGACACGGGCATTATCAACAATCTGCTCGCCTCCTGGGTTCTTCCCCGGTTAAGCCTCATCCGCACCCCCGGCGCGGTGATCCTGGGTATGGTGTATAACTACCTGCCCTATATGATCCTGCCCCTTTACTCTGTGATCGTGAAGATCGACGGTCGCCTTATCGAGGCGGCAGAGGACTTAGGCTGCAACGGCGTGCAGGTTTTCGGCAGAGTGATCATGCCCCTTTCTATGCCCGGCATCTTAACCGGTATGACTATGGTATTCGTGCCGGCGGTGTCCACTTTCTACATCTCTCAGAAACTGGGCAGCACCGACATCGTGCTCATCGGCGACATCATTGAACGGCAGTTCAAGCAGGGCGACAACCCCAATATGGGCGCAGCGCTGAGTTTGCTGCTGATGGTACTGGTGTTTGTGTGCACCGGCATCATCAACCGCTTTGGCGGTGACGAGGAAGGAGCGGTGATCGTATGAAGCATGTAAACCGTTTCCTTACCGTTCTCATTTTCCTTTTCCTCTATATCCCTATGATCGTGCTGATCGCCGCCTCTTTTAATGTGGGCAAGGATATTACGGAATTTGAAGGGTTCACCTTCAGCCAGTATGCCGCCGTGTTTCAGGATCGGAGTTTGCTGCAACTTTTGGGCAATTCTCTGCTGATCTCCATTTTGGCAAGCGGCATCGCTACGGTGTTCGGCACGGTGGCGGCTGTGGGCATCCACGGCTTAAAACCCCGGCTGCGGAAAACCGTTATGAGCCTGACCAACATCCCTATGACCAACCCGGACATCGTTACCGGTATCTCCCTATCCCTTTTGTTTGTGTTTATCGGCTCAACCCTTTTGCGCCAGCGCAACGCCCTTACTTTCTGGACGCTGCTTATTGCCCACATCACATTTAACCTGCCTTATGTGATCTTAAATGTGATGCCGAAACTCCAGCAGATGGACCGCTCCTTGCAGGAGGCGGCTATGGACTTAGGCTGTACCCCCTTGCAGTCTTTCTTCAAAGTGACCATTTACGAGATCCTGCCCGGTATCATCTCCGGCGCCATTATGGCGTTTACCATGAGTCTGGACGATTTTGTGATCAGTTACTTTGTCACGGGTCTGGATTTTATCACCCTGCCCGTAGAGATCTACAACTACACCAAAAAGCAGATCCACCCCAAGATCTACGCCCTGTTTACCCTGCTGTTCCTTTTGATCTTTGTGCTGATGGTGGTTATGAATCTGCTGCAACTGCGGCAGGATAAACCCCGGAAGGAGGGAAAAAGATGAAAAAATTTTTTGCCTTTCTTCTCATTGCCGCCTTGCTGGTGTCCTTCGCCGGCTGCGGCAAAACCGACGACCGGGTGACCATCAATGTCTACAACTGGGGGCAGTATATCTCCGAAGGTGACGATGGCTACATCGATGTCATCGCCGAATTTGAAAAGGAAAACCCCGGTTACCGGGTCAACTATGTGACCTTCGACTCCAACGAGACTATGTACACCAAAATGGCAAACGGCGGCATTACCGTGGATGTGATCATCCCCTCGGACTATATGGTGGGTCGGCTGATCCAGGAGAATATGCTCCTGCCTTTGGATTTTGCCAATATCCCAAACTATCAGTATATCGACCAGCGCTTCCGCAACACCACCTATGACCCGGAGAATAAATTTTCCGTTCCCTACACCTGGGGCACAGTGGGCATTATCTACAACACCCAGTATGTCTCCGAACAAGATGTCACCGGCTGGGTACTGCTGTGGAACGAAAAGTATGCCGGCAAAATTTTGATGTTCGACAACTCCCGGGACGCCTTTGGTATTGCCCAATGCAAACTGGGTTACGATATGAACACCACCAACCCGGAGATCTTAAAGCGCTGCGCGGAGGAACTGGCGGCGCAAAAGCCGGTGGTGCAGCAGTATATTATGGACCAGGTATTCGACTTGATGGAAAACGAAGAGGCGTGGATCGCCCCTTACTACGCCGGCGACTATCTGACCATGGCAGACGAAAACGAGAACCTGGCATTCTACCTGCCCCAGGATCAGGGGTTTAACCTGTTCATCGATGCTATGTGTATTCCCACCTGCAGCCAGAACAAGGCTGCCGCAGAGCGGTTTATCAACTTCCTCTGCCGCCCGGACATTGCCGGCGGCAATATGGACTGGGTCTGCTACGGCACGCCCATCTCCGCCGCCAAGGAATATATGGACCCGGAGGTGGTCTCCGACCCGGTCTCCTACCCGGACGATGAAACCTTGGACCGGGGCATCGGCTATCTGTCTCTCCCCCGGGAAACCACCCGGCTCATGGAAGAACTGTTTTTGCAGGTGCGCAACGGCCTGCCGGTCAAACTCCCGAACTAAATAAAAAGACACGCCTTTGGGCGTGTCTTTTTTGTCCAAGTAAGTACAAATTTTTGTTTATCGAACCGTACCATCTATCGTGTCATTGCGAACCAGTGACATCGGTCACTGGTGTGGCAATCTCAAAAACCGTTGTGCGTACTTGAGATTCCCACGCCAGTGTGCCCACTGGCTCGGAATGACAACGTAGAGATTCGTAATTTAAAACACCTCGAAAAGTGCGAATTTGAAGACTTCTTGCGCATTAAAAAAGGACGCGTTTTGGGCGGACTCACATAGGGATTTACACGGTTTTGAATGAATCTTTTCCTCCACAACCGACCCCCGTCTCCCTTGGAATACATCCAGTATTCACGCGGTCACCGG
>JAZQBF010000011.1:0-14327 GCA_045545615.1 Faecousia sp. | reverse complement strand
TGGCAAGCAGGTGGAACATACCATTCGGATCGCAATTCAGGATGGTTGGGACAACCGGGATGAAACGGTTTGGAAAACATATTTCCCAAGGCATACCAAATGCCCGTCAAACAAAGAATTTCTCTCCAATCTTGCCCGTGTATTGCAGGAAGGATAGAACAAAAAAAGAGGCTGTCTTTGACACTAGAGTCAAGACAGCCGCTTTTATATTTGTCCGTTATACAATTTCTCCGTTGGGGGAAATGGTGACGATATTGAATGGTATATCTTTGCCACTGTTTTCCAGAGCGGTTTTCACCGCAAAGGGCAAGCCGCCGCAACATGGTACGGTCATACGGGTAACGGTGATGCTGGCAATATCGTTGCTTTGGAAAATCTGTGTCAGTTTTTCCGCGTAATTGACCGTATCCAATTTGGGACAGCCAATGAGCGTGATTTTCCCACTGATAAAATCATTATGGAAATTGCCGTAAGCAAAGGCAGTGCAATCCGCTGCGATCAGCAAATGCGCTCCGTTAAAATAAGGAGCATTCACCGGCGCCAGTTTGATCTGTACCGGGAAATTCTGCAACTGACCGGGAACATAGGCATCTGCTTTGGTGGCTTGCTTTTTCGCCGCCAGCACAGCCGCCTCATCATAGGCTGCCGCCTCCCGCTCCACAAAGGTGATCGCGCCGGTGGGGCAAGCGGGCAGACAGTCGCCCAAGCCGTCACAGTAGTCATCCCGCAAAAGTTTTGCCTTGCCGTCTACCATTCCGATAGCGCCTTCGTGGCAAGCCTTGGCGCACAAGCCGCATCCGTTGCATTTCTCCCGGTCGTTCTCAATAATTCTGCGGATCATGCGGACTCACTCCTTCTCTCTTTCTGGGATTCCATTATGCGCATCATCTGCGCATACATCTCCTCCCCAACGCATTGCTTGGCATACTGGCACCACTGGACGCAACTTAAGGTATCATTGTATGCCACAAAGCCGCATTTTTCGCAGGGCATTTGGGTATCAATAGAGAACAGTTCAATAGTATGACCGCAGTTGGGGCAGGTTTTTTCAATAATGGTAGGGGTTTTGGGTTTCGCCTGACATCCATGCATAATCATAATACATCCCTCCTTTTGACCCTATTATACGATATGTATGCAATCCCCGATGTTGCACAGGCAACATTGGGGAAAATCTTTATAAAATCCGGAAAATATTTTTATCGTAGTCGATCAGTCCCTCATCCCGCATTCTTCCCAGTTCCCGGGCAAGGGCGGTACGGTCTGCGCACAGATATTCTGCCAATTCATTTCTTCCTAATGGAATTTCAAAATACCGGGATTTTTGCTGCTGCGCCTGGATGGATAAATAGGCAAGGATCTTCTCCCGCAGCGTCTTTTGGGAGATGACCTCAATTTTCCGCAAAAGGTCACGGTTTTTATCGGCAATGATCCGCACCATATTGTCCGCTAATTTTTGGTGGAATTCACAACCGTTGGCGCAGGCGTGCATCGCCTTGCAAAAGGGCATAAACAAAACTTTCGCATCCTTGGAAACCATAAAACTGACCACAGACAAAGTGTCGCTGCCGCAGGCAAAAGTCTCGCCGAACAGATCGTCTTTTCCGATACGGGCAAGGATGGTCTTATTGCCCCAGATATCTTCCTTGATCATATCCACCGCACCCTCCAGCACAATACCGATATGGCTGATATGTTCCTGCTCAAGGGCAACGGTCTGCCCTTTTTGATAGTCGGCGATATAGTAGCCGGTGCAGTGGAGCATAGACAATCTGTCCTCCGGTTGGATCCCGGCGAACAAAGGTGTATTCAGTTGCAGTAAAGCACCTTGCATACAAAGCCCCCCTTTTATTGATATTCTACACAAAAAAGCGATCCACCGCAAGAGGGTAGATCGCTTTTCTTGTTTTTAGCCGCCTAAGTAGGCTTTTTGCACCTGTTCGCTGGCTACCAGTTCTGCGCCGGTTCCGGAAAGAACGATATTGCCGTTTTCCAGAACATACGCCCGGTCGGAAATAGCCAATGCCTTACCGGCATTCTGCTCCACCAGCAGCACAGTTGTACCGTCACGGTTAATGTCCTTGATGATCTCAAAGACCTGATCCACCAACAGCGGAGAAAGACCCATAGAAGGCTCATCCAGCATAAGCAGTTTGGGGTGGCACATCAGCGCGCGGCTCATTGCCAGCATCTGCTGTTCACCGCCGGAGAGTGTACCGGCGATCTGATTGCGCCGCTCTGCCAACCGGGGGAACCGCTCATAGATAGAATCCAAGTCTGTTTTAAACTGGCTTCCGTCCTTCATAGAGTATGCGCCCATCATCAGGTTCTCATAAACTGTCAGTTCCTGGAAGATACGACGGCCTTCCGGCACCTGGGTCATACCCCGGTGCACGATCTTATGGCAGGGTGTTTTTGTGATATCGTGTCCATCAAACATAACTGTGCCGGTCTTCTTGGGGATCAGACCTACAACGCTTTGCATCGTGGTTGTTTTACCGGCGCCGTTTGCGCCGATCAAGGAAACGATCTCTCCTTCATTGACCTCAAAACTAATGCCCTTCAGTGCGCAAATGACACCATAGTACACCGAGAGGTTATTTACTTCTAACAATGCCATAGTTTTAACCTCCGATGTATGCCTTGATCACTTCAGGATCCTGAAGGACGGTCTTGGTATCGCCCTGGGCGAGCATTGTGCCAAAGTTCAGCACGGTCAGTTCATCGCACAGACCTGCCACAAACTTCATATCATGCTCGATGAGCAAAATGGTCATATCAAAATGATCCCGGATGAAACGGATGGTCTTTGCCAGATCTTCTGTTTCCTGGGGGTTCATACCGGCTGCCGGTTCATCCAGCAGCAGGATCTTGGGATTCGTTGCCAATGCACGGGCGATCTCCAGTTTCCGCTGTTTGCCGTAAGGCAGGTTGCAGGCAAGACCGTTTCGCTCCTGCTCCAGATCAAAGATCCGAAGCAGTTCCTTTGCCTTAGCGCGCATTTCCTTTTCCATTTTGAAATGGCGGGGCAGACGGAACAAAGACTCAAACACAGAGCATTTGTATTCCGGGCGATTGTGCAAACCTACCATAACATTCCGAACCACCGTCATATTGTTAAACAGACGAATGTTTTGGAAAGTACGGGCAATGCCCTTATGATTGATCTTTTCCTGAGACAAGCCCTTCAGTTCTTCACCGTCTAAATAGAAAGTACCGGTGGTAGGTTTGTAAACGCCGGTGAGCATATTGAAGATGGTCGTCTTACCGGCGCCGTTAGGGCCGATGAGTCCATAGATCTGGTTCTTCTGAATGCGGATATTTACATCCTGCGCAGCCTTCAGACCACCGAAAGAGATACCCAGACCTTTGGTTTCCAAAATATATTCTGCCATCAGTCTTTACCTCCATTCTCTTTATCTGCCTGGAGGTTCTGCGGTGTCATATCCACAGACAAAATTTCATCCATGCTGATCTTGGTAGGCACAACATCCCATTTTGCCTTATCATCGTGGATATGGGCAGGATCGTGTCTGTGCTTCAGCATCTTGTTTGCCAGGGCGCTGAGGTTGTACTTTTCACGCACATTCTTAAGTGCCGGCGCGTTATTGTAAATAACAATTCCGATCAGGATCAATGCGTACAGCAAGTTCTGCAGCACAGCCAGATCGCCGGTGAGAATGGTGGGCAAAATAGTGTTCAGCCAGGTGATCAGCGCAGCGGCAATGATCGAGCCGTTGATGCTGCCCATACCGCCCAAAACGACCATAACCAGGATCTCGATGGAGTAGTTATAATCGAACTTGGAACTTTGCACGGTGTAGTTACTGTAACTGTAAAGCACGCCGGCAACACCTGCAAACGCAGCAGACATAATAAAAGCGATCAGTTTATACTTGGTGACATTGATACCCGTCGCTCTTGCGGCGATCTCATTGTCGCGGATGGCGGTAACGGCTCTGCCATGCTTGGAACGGATAAAGTTCTGCACCACCATCAAGGTTACCAGCACCAGCACAAAGCCGATGATAAACAAATACTTCTTGTCAAAACGAGGGGTATCCAAACCCAGCGTACCGCCGAATGTTTCATCGGAAGTGTTCTGGAAAATGGTTCTCACGATCTCGCCAAATGCCAAAGTGACGATTGCCAAATAGTCACCCCGCAGGCGCAGAGCCGGAATACCGATAATCACGCCGCACAAAGCCGCAACACCGGCGCCTACCAGCAACGCGATGGCAAAAACAGCAATTTCGCTGCCCATCACAGGTTCCAGCAGTTCTGCCACTTTACCACTTAAGTAAGCGCCCACACACATAAAACCTGCGTGGCCCAGGGACAATTCGCCCAGGAAACCAACAACCACAGAAAGAGATACAGCAAGAATAATGCTGATGGCCATTTTCTCCAGCAGGAACAGCAGGGAGTTGTCAAACCGGGTGCCGGTAAAAGTCAAAACGGACAAAACCAATGTCATCAGGCCAATGACCATATAGTTGATGTAATGGTTGATTTTGAATTTTCCCAATCTCATACCTTCTCCCTCCGTTTCTTACCCAAAAATCCGGTGGGTCTGACCAGCAGAATGATGATCAGAATAGAGAACTCGATGGCATCGGTATAAGGTGCAATGGCGGTGATCTTATAGGAAATGCTCTCCACCACGCCCAAAAGGATACCGCCTAGCATAGCGCCGGGGATAGAACCGATACCGCCGATAACCGCAGCGGTGAAGGCCTTGATACCGGGCATTGCGCCCATAGTATTGGAAACACTGGGTGCTTTCAGCAGATAGAAAAGGCCTGCCAATGCTGCAAGGGCAGAGCCGATGGCAAAGGTTACTGTGATAATGGCGTTGACATTGATGCCCATTAACTGCGCAGCGCTTTTATCCTCGGATACAGCGATCATTGCGCGACCCAGACGGGTATACTTAATAAACAAAGTCAAAACAGCCATAACAACTACGGTAACGCCTAAGGTTACCAATGCAGAGATCTGCACCGTTGCGCCCAGGATCTTGATCGCGCCAAACTCATAGACAGTAACCATCTTGTTGGCAGAACCGAAAATGATCTGGGCAAGGCTTTGGAGCAAATAACTCACGCCGATGGCTGTGATCAGCACCGCCAGAGGCGATGCGCCACGCAAAGGCTTATATGCCACTTTCTCAATCGTCACGCCCAGGATCACACAGCCCACAACAGACAGCGCGATAGCCAGCAGCGGATTGTTGGTGGCCATAAAAACATAAATCAGATAACCGCCGACCATAATGACATCGCCATGGGCGAAGTTCAGCATCTTTGCAATGCCGTAGACCATCGTATAGCCCAACGCGATCATTGCATAAATGCCACCCAGGCTTAAGCCATTGATCAGGGTTGAAAGTATAATTTCCATAGGTTTTACCTACTTATAATGTTATTTCTTTTTGCAGGATCCTGAAAATTATTCAAAATCAATAATTCCCAATATACCGCAAATACCTGTACATACCGGTTTGATCCGGTATGTACAGGTTTTTGGATTGATTAAATTTTTTATAACAACTTAAGCGTTGGCTTCCTTGATAACATACTGGATAGCAGTCTTGTTAACGTAGCCGGTGGATTCCCACTTGATCTCTGCGCCAGTAACGGCATCCTTAACAGTGTAGCCGCCGGAGAACTGACCCTTCAGGATCTCGCACAGGTCGGAAGCGCTGATAGTAACGTCGATCTTCTCACCTGCATCCATAGCAGCCTTCATTGCGCCGTAGATAGCATAGACACAGTCGTAAGCGGAAGCGCCGAACTGGTTCAGAGTGTCCTTGCCGTACTTTTCGGTGTACTTCTTAATGAAGTCAGCAGCCTTGCCATCTTCAGCCTTGGAGTTGAAGTGGGACAGCATGGTAACTTCCTGAGGAATGGTGCTGATGTCGAAGCCTTCCTGGCTGTCGATACCGTCGAAGCCATCACAGCCGTAGTAAACAGCGTCAGCAGCCAAAACGTCCTTAGCCTGGGTCATAAACAGAGAAGCGGGCTGGTAGTAGGTGGGCATAAAGATGAAGGAGCAGTCCTTCAGAGAGTCGATCTGGGTGCTGAAGTCGGTAGCACCGGCATCGGTGAAGGAAGTCTCAACAACAGTAACAGAGGGATCCAGTTTGCTCTTGAACTGCTGGAAGATGCCCTTGGAGTAGTCTTCGTCGGACTTGTAGAAAGCGCCGATGGTCTTACCTGCAAAGTTCTGGTTAACGAAGTCAGCAGCGACTGCGCCCTGGTTGCCGTCAGCGAAGCACATCTGGTAGCCATTGTCGAACTCGGGGATCTTGTCACCGGATGCGGAGGGAGTCAGGAAGAATACGTTGTCGTCCTTGGCCAGGTTCTTCCATTCCATACCGGGAGCGGTGGTAACAGTACCCAGGGAGACCTGCATGCCCTGCTCCAGCAGAGCGGAGTAGTTACCGGATACCAAAGTAGCATCGTGCTTGTCGTCCATAGCGACCAGTTTGAAGTTCACGCCGTTCAGACCGCCGGCAGCGTTGATCTCGTCAACTGCCATCTGAGCGGAGTTAGCAACGGCAGTACCGTAAATACCAGCATCGCCGGTCAGAGGGCCAGACACGCCGATTACAAACTCGGTGTTCTTAGAAGTGTAGCCTTTTTCTGCGCAACCTGCAAACAAGCCGAGGCACATAACAACGGCAAGAACAAGTGCAACAATTTTCATAGTTTTCATTTTGGGGTTCCTCCATTTCTTAATATGAAATATACTCTATACTATATACTTTTTTTCGTCTTTGTCAACAACTTTTTTATTTTAGTCTTGTTTGTTCAGTTTTTGCTATTGTTTTTTTGTTTTATAGCCGTTTTAATCTCCGTTATGTTTTGTTTTTTATGTTTTTCGAAAAGCCAAATGTGCTGAAAGTTCGCAGAAAGTGTTTTGGGTGGTGTACAAGCGTCCGCAGTTGGCGGACATTTTGTGGGTTTTGTCCGTAAAAAAAGTATTCAGGCGAAAAACATTGGTCTTTCTGTCAAAAACACTACCAGCCCACGCAAAAACTTTATGTAAAATACCGAAACAGCCAAAAGCAGTTGTTTCGGTATTTTCTTAAAAATATGCATTTTAGCGGTTTTTTCGTCTGTTATTCACCGGTTTCAGCGAAATCAACACCGTCTTGATTATCCAGGACAAAGTTCACAAAAGTAGGAATGCCAATGGCAAAGCAACGCTCGTCTACATCGAAATGATCGTTATGCAAAGAAACCTGGGTATCCGGATTGGTCGGATCGTTGATGCCCAAACGAAACATACATCCGGGTTTCTTTCTTGTCAGGAAGGAGAAATCCTCACCGCCCATGGTGCGATTCTGCTCTTTCGCATTTTCTTTGCCAACAACTTTTTGGGCAGCAGAAACCACAAGTTTGCTTACTTGGGGATGATTGTTCACATAGGGAAGTAATTTCACCCGCGTGACCACCGCTCTGCCGCCGGCAGTTTTTGCCACATTTTCACAGATCTCGTGGATACGCCGTTCCACAAATTCCGTAAGTTCATCGGAGTGGGTACGGTTTGTTAAGAACAGTTTTGCATAGTCGCAGACGATATTATTGGTAATACCGCCGTTAAATGCGCCGATATTCAGGATGCAGGGAGATTTGCCTGCCACCTCCCGGGCGATCATCAATTCCATAGCAACATAGGCTTCCACTGCCATACGAATGGCATCGATGCCTTGATGTTGCTGCGCGGCGTGGGAAGGTTTACCGAAAAATTCTACTGTCATTCCCAGAGAATTGGCATTTGCGCCGCCTTCCCGTACATGCACTTCTCCAATGGGCACTGTCGGATCCACGTGGCAGGCGATGATCATATCAATATCATCCATCACGCCATTTTCTGCCATTTCCTTACAGCCGGGGGTAATATACTCCTCTGCCGGGGTGAACAAGATCTTCACAGTACAGCGAAGTTCGTCTTTCATATCGTTCAGTTGCCGGGCAACTGCGATCATTTGGGCAGTATGGACATCGTGACCGCAGGCGTGCATCTGTCCTTCGATTTTGGAAGGATAAGGATTACTGCTATTCTCTTTTATAGGCAGGGCATCCATATCCCCCCGGAGGCCGATGGTAAAAGGTTTTCCGGGATTGATGGTGGCAACGATACTGCTTTTACAATATTCCTCTGTGTAAGAAACGCCCATTGCGTCCAGTTCCCGCCGGACGATGGCAGTGGTCTGGGGCAGATCAAAACCGATTTCCGGGCATTGATGCAATTCGTGCCGCAACTGCCGGGCATACTGCGCATAATCAAACATTTTCTCTGTCCTCCAGTGATTCTAAATAGGCTTTAGGGCCGTTTTCGTAGAGATTATTCCCAAGACTGTCAATGACGACTGTCAGTGGCATATCCTCTACTTCCAGACGACGGATCGCCTCTGCGCCTAAATCTTCGTAGGCAACGATTTCGGAACTTTTGATACATTTTGCCAAAAGCGCGCCGCAACCACCAATAGCGCCAAAATAAACTGCGCCATACGCTTTCATTGCGTCGATCACATTTTGATCCCGCTTGCCTTTGCCGATCATTCCGGTCAACCCCAAGGCGATCAGCACAGGACTGTAGGCATCCATTCTATAGGAAGTAGTAGGGCCTGCAGAACCGATCACCTGACCGGGTCTTGCCGGGGTTGGACCTACAAAGTATATAACCGCATCTTTCAATGCAAGCGGCAGGTCTCTCCCCTGCTCTACCAATTGGCAAAGCCGCTTATGGGCGGCATCCCGGGCGGTATAGATCACGCCGGAAAGCAAAATGCTGTCGCCTGCTCGCAATTCTCTGGCGACTTCCCGGGTCAGCGGCGCTGTGATTCTCTTTTCCATATCACAGCACCTCCGTTTTATGGCGGGTTACATGGCAGTTGATGTTTACCGCCACCGGCAAACCGGCTATATGGGTGGGATATGTTTCAATATTCACCGCCAATGCGGTGGTTTTGCCGCCAAAGCCTTGCGGACCAATGCCGAGGCCATTGATTTTCTCCAGCAGTTCCCGTTCCAGCGCGGCATAGAAGGGCTTTTCGTTAGGTATCTCCACAGAGCGCAACAATGCCTTTTTCGCAAGATAGGCGGCTTTATCAAATGTACCGCCAATACCAACACCCACAACAACAGGCGGGCAGGGATTAGGGCCGGCATTTTTTACCGTTTCCACCACAAAATCCTTAACGCCCTCCACGCCGTCTGAGGGACGGAGCATTTTGATCGCACTCATATTCTCGCTGCCAAAGCCTTTGGGTGCAACGGTGATCTCCAGCCGGTCTCCCGGTACGATCTGCGTGTAAAGCATCGCCGGGGTGTTATCCCCGGTATTCACTCGCTCCAAAGGATCTGAAACAATGCTTTTACGCAAGTATCCTTCTCCATATCCTCGGCGCACGCCCTCGTTTACCGCATCTTCTAAATTGCCAACGATATGCACATCCTGACCGATCTTCAGAAACACGCATGCTGCACCGGTATCCTGGCAAATAGGCTGGGTATCTTTTTTTGCCAATTCGCTGTTTTCCATCAATTGAAAAAGAATCTCTTTCGCCTGGTGCCAAGATTCCTCTTTATAACACGCGGCAATACGCGCAGCAATATCCGGCGGCAATAAGCAGTTTGCCTCTACGCATAGCCGCTTAACTGTTTCTGTGATCTGTTTTCCGGTGATTTCACGCATGATTACACCTGCTTTCTTTTTGCCTTGCTTTATTCTACATTGTATGTTAAGAAAAAACAAGTATCAGCAACAAAAAACGGGGACGGTTCTTCACCGTCCCTGTTTTTCTTAATTACTTTTCGATTTTCTTATGGTTGGGTCTGTCCAGCAGATAACCGATGAACATAACGACCGCAAACAGAATCAGATACCAGAAACAAGCCATACGATGGCTGAACACACAAGCCACCACCATAAACGCAGAGCCGATGGATGCCAGGATCGGCATTACAAAACGGCGCATCACATTCTGATCTTTCTCCTTGCGCATCCATTGGAAGAAGATGGGCAGATACATCAGGTAGATGGTGATAATAGGCAATTCGGAAGAATCAAACATAAAAGGCTTGCCAGAAATGCCAACGCCGGGCAAATACAGATTTGCCACATAGAAATATAAGAACCACGCTGCTGTGATCATCAGCGCAAACACAGAGGAGTTGTTAGGCATATTATTGTAATTATCTACCTGAGAGTACATTTTGGGCATAGGGCCTTCGTTACGCACAGCGATAGAATACATACCGCGGCAGCAACCCAGCATCAGACCGTTGAGCGTACCCAGGCAGGAAACTGCAATAAACAGTTTCAGAATATTACCCAGCACATTGCCAAAGATATTGGTGAAAGCGACTTGTGCGCCCTGCTCGATAAGATCCTGATTGGTAGCGCCGCCGGCAACGCCGATATAGTAGAAGATATAAACAGCCGCAATGATGATACCGCCAATAGTCAGCGCTCTGGGCAGGTTCTTCTTGGAATCTTTTAACTCAGAGTTGATGGCCGTTGCAATGATCCAGCCTTCATACGCAAAAGCGGTAGCGCAAACACCGGCAAACAAGGGATTTGCAGAAACAGCGTCAGTAAGCACTGCGTCGGTGGCAAAGTTCTGCGCCAGGGTACCCTTAATCAAGCCATAGATGATGCCCACGACCATCATCAAGCCCAGAGGGATCAATTTGATCACGGTAGTGCTGGTCTGGAACTTACCTGCCAGTTTGGGAGACAGCGCATTCATTGCGTAAGCCGCACAGAGGAAGAACACTGTCAGCGCCATACACTCAGGGCCGGTAACGGGATTGCTGCCTTCTGTCAGAGGCAGACCGGTAGAAACCAGAAACTCCAATGTGTAGCGGGCAGAAACCCAAGCCAGAACAGAAGTCATAGCAGGATAATAAATGGTAGTGGTAAACCAACCCATATAGTAGCCGTAACGAGAGCCTACGGTTGCTTCAGAATAGTCAACGATACCATTGCAGCGCTCGTACTTCTGACCCATAAAGGAGAAAGCCAGCAAACAAGCCAGCATAATTGCGCCGCCGATTGCCCATGCCAAAATTCCCACAGGCATATCTCCGCCGGTTTTTTGCAGGATCGTCTGCGCCTTAAAGAAAACGCCGGAACCAATAACGATACCAACTACCATACAAATGGCGGTAAACAACCCATACTTTCTTTCAAGCGAATTACTCAAAAAATCACATCCTTTATTTTTTGGATAAAACATATTGTATAAAAAAATTTGTCTGTTGTCAACTGTTCATAAAGAAAAGCCTGAAATGGGAGTCCATTTCAGGCTTTTAACTTATTTTTTGATCAAACCAGCTCGATGACTGCCATCTCAGCAGCGTCGCCGCGGCGGGGACCGGTGCGGGTCACTCTGGTGTAGCCGCCGTTACGGTCAGCATACTTGGGAGCGATCTCCTTAAACAGCTTCTGCACCACGTCTTCCTTAGTGATGAAAGACATAGCCTTGCGATATGCTGCCAGGTTGCCCTTCTTGCCCAGGGTGATCATCTTCTCTACCACAGGCTGAACTTCCTTAGCGCGGTAGAAGGTGGTCTCCATCTTGCCGTTAGCCAGCAGATCGGTAACCTGCTGACGCAGCAGTGCTTTTCTCTGGGCGCTGGTCTTGCCCAGTTTACGAGTACCGAACATTGACGTTTCCTCCTAAAATTAGTTGTTGCCAGAATCCTCGCTGGCCAAAGACAGACCCATCATTTCCAGTTTCTTCTGGACTTCGTCCAGAGACTTCTTGCCCATATTCCGGACCTTCATCATCTCTTCACCGGTCTTGCTGATCAGGTCAGCAACGGTGTTGATGTTGGCGCGCTTCAAGCAGTTGAAACTACGCACAGACAGATCCAGTTCATCAATGGTCATGGAAAGTTTGGAGTCGGGACGGTTGTTATCCTTCTCTACGATGGTAGAACCGGTGCCAACATTGTCGGACAGACCGGTGAATACAGTCAGATGGTCGCTCAAGATCTTGGCGCCCAGGGAAACTGCATCCTTGGCAGAGATAGTGGAATTGGTCCAGACTTCCAGAGTCAGTTTATCGAAATCGGTCTTATCGCCGACACGAGTAGGCTCAACGGAGTAGTTCACCTTTTGAACAGGTGAGTAAATCGAATCGATGGGGATAACGCCGATCACAGTCTGGGCGGTCTTATTCCGGTCAGCGGAAACATAGCCGCGGCCCTGGGACAGGGTGATCTCCATATTAAAAGTGGCGCCTTCACCCAAAGTGCAGATGTGCAGTTCGGGGTTCAGGATCTCAACATCAGCATCCGTTTTGACATCGCCGGCAGTGACCTCACAAGGACCAACAGCGTCAATGTAGACAGTTTTGATCTCGGGAGTGTGAAGTTTTGTGATTATACGCTTCACATTCAGAACGATCTCAGTAACATCCTCGGTAACACCGGGGACGGTGGAGAACTCGTGCTGCACGCCTGCGATCTTCACAGAAGTTGCAGCATAGCCGGGAAGACTGCTCAGCAGGATCCGGCGCAGGGAGTTGCCCAAAGTCATACCATAGCCGCGCTCCAGGGGTTCTACCACATACTTGCCATAGGACAGATCCTCAGCGTCGTCAAAACAGGTAATGCGAGGCTTTTCAATTTCAACCATAAATCATAACCCTCCTTTTTAGTTGTGCGGGGTGTAGAATGCACCCCACAGTTGCAAAAGCGAATGATAGGGGGCCGATTAACGAGAGTACAACTCGACGATGAGGTGGACAGCGATCTCGAAGTCGATGTCAGCCATAGTGGGCATAGCAACGACTTTACCGGTCAGGGTGTTCTTATCGCGATCCAGCCACTTGGGAGCAGCAACGAAAGCGTCTGCCTCCTTCAAAGCCTTGAAGAAGTTGTTGGAAACGCTCTTCTCGCAGACAGCGACCACGTCACCGGGCTTCACCAGGTAACTGGGGATGTTAACGCGGTTGCCGTTAACGGTGAAGTGTGCGTGGTTGACCAGCTGACGAGCCTGACGGCGGGAATTAGCAAATCCCAGGCGGTACACTACGTTATCCAGACGGCGCTCAACATAGGTCATCAGCACCTCACCGGTGTTGCCCTCTGCGCGAGCGGCCTTGTCGTAGTAGTTCCGGAACTGCTTTTCCTGAATGCCGTAGACAAACTTAACTTTCTGCTTCTCGGTCAACTGGGAAGCATACTCGGACTTCTTGGTTCTTCTCTGGCCGCCGGGGTTCTTGTTGGAAGTCTTGTTGTAACCCATTGCGGCAGGAGAAACGCCCAGCGTTCTGCAACGCTTCAGCACAGGCTGCATATTCTTAGCCATAACTCAAATTCCTCCTTGCAAAATCAGACACGACGTCTCTTGGGGGGACGGCAGCCATTGTGAGGAATGGGAGTGACGTCCTTGATCATTACAACTTCCAGACCAGCGGTCTGCAGGGCGCGGATCGCAGCCTCGCGTCCCTGGCCGGGGCCCTTAACATAGACCTCAACGGTCTTCAGGCCATACTCCTTAGCAGCGTTTGCTGCAGTCTCTGCTGCGGTCTGCGCAGCAAAGGGAGTGGACTTACGGGAGCCACGGAAACCCAGGCCGCCGGAAGATGCCCAGGAAAGAGCGTTACCTTCCAGGTCGGTGATGGTCACCATGGTGTTGTTGAAAGAAGAACGGATATGTGCCGCACCTTTTTCAACTACTTTGCGCTCTCTGCGGCGCTTTACAACTTTCTTAGTAGCTTTAGCCATTGTACATATCCCTCCTTACTTCTTCTTGTTAGCGATGGTCTTCTTCGGACCCTTACGGGTACGAGCATTGGTCTTGGTACGCTGGCCATGCACAGGCAGACCACGGCGGTGCCGCAGACCACGGTAGCAACCGATTTCGGAGAGGCGCTTGATGTTCATAGCGGTCTCACGACGCAGGTCACCTTCGATGGTGTAGTTATGCTCGATCGCCTCACGCAGTTTTGCTTCCTGTTCTTCAGTCAGGTCCTTAACGCGGGTGTCGGGGTCGATCTCAGTGACCTCCAGAACCTTTGCTGCACGGGCAGGTCCGATGCCGTAGATATAAGTCAGCGCGACCTCGATCCGCTTGTCGCGGGGCAGGTCAATACCAGATATACGAGCCATATTCTTTCAGCACCTCCTATTAGCCTTGTCTTTGCTTGTGTTTGGGGATTTCGCAAATTACCATTACGCGACCCTTGCGCTTGATGATCTTACACTTTTCGCACATGGGTTTAACGGACGGTCTTACCTTCATACTGTTTAACCTCCATATGAGAACGGGTTTCTCTTATTTTTACTTACTTCTCCAGG
>JAZQBF010000010.1:0-2562 GCA_045545615.1 Faecousia sp. | reverse complement strand
AAGAAGACCGAGGTCTACAGCCGTATCACCGGTTACTACCGTCCCGTCCAGAACTGGAATGACGGCAAGAGCCAGGAGTTCAAGGACCGTCTGGTGTACAATGTGGGCACCTCCGTCCTCAAGGGCACGGTAAAGCCCGTGGAAGCCGCCCCCGTCTGCCAGACTCCCGCACAGGAAGCTCCCGCCGCCGTAACCGGCAAGGCCATCCTGTTTTCCCGGGTCACCTGCCCCAACTGCCGGGTCGCCGAAGGTCTGCTGGCAAAGGCCGGCATTGCCTACGAAAAGCTGATCGCTGACGACAATAAGGACTTGTGCCTGAAGTATGGCGTCAAGGGCGCTCCCACACTGGTGATCACCGACGGTGAAAACCATGTGAACTACTACAGCGTCCCCGAGATCAAGAAGTATTTGGCATCTCTGTAAAACAATACAACTAAAAGGGTCGGGTTTCCCGACCCTTTTACATAAGTAAATAAACTCAATTGACAATTGACAATTGACAATTGACAATCACGGTGTCGCCTTTGGCGACGATTTATATATTAAAATCATTTTCCGCAGGAAAACACCTTCATTGTCCATTGTGCATTGTCCATTGTCCATTCATAGGAAGGACGATGTGTTATGTATGATATCGTTATTGTTGGCGGTGGCCCTGCAGGACTCACTGCCGCAGTTTACGGCCTCCGGGCAGGCAAGTCCGTGCTGGTCATTGAAAAAGCCGGTTTCGGCGGTCAGATCGCATTTTCACCCAAGGTGGAGAATATCCCCGGCACCCAGCAGATCAGCGGCGCAGAGTTTGCAGAAAAACTCATTGAGCAGGCAATGGCGCTGGGCGCAGATGTGGAACTGGAAACCGTTACCGCTGTGGAAAAAGACGGCGATACTTTCAAGGCGATCACCGAAGAGGGCAGCGCATTTGAAGGCAAGACTGTCATTTTGGCGCTGGGCGTTAAGCACCGCACTTTGGGTCTGCCCGGTGAAGAGGAACTGATCGGCAACGGCATCTCTTTTTGCGCGGTGTGCGACGGCGCATTCTACGCAGGTCAGGATGTGGCAATGATCGGCGGCGGCAACTCCGCTTTGCAGGAGGCATTGCTCCTTTCCGAGGTTTGCAACAAGGTCACCATTGTCCAGAACCTGGCATTTCTCACCGGTGAAAAGAAACTGGCAGATGCCCTGGCAACCAAGGAAAATGTGGAGATCATCTACAGCACCGTAGTGAATAACTACTTGACCAAGGATGGCGCGATTTCCGGCATTGAAGTACGCAACGAGGAGACCGGCGCATTGCAGACCATCGCTGTTGACGGCGTGTTCCTTGCAGTAGGCTTGCAGCCGGAGAATGAGCCTTTTGCAGGCTATGCGCAGCTGAACGATTGGGGTTATTTTGATTGCGGCGAAGATTGCTGCACCAAGACCCCCGGTGTGTTCGTTGCCGGCGACTGCCGCAGCAAGCGGATCCGCCAGGTTGTCACAGCCTCTGCTGATGGCGCCATAGCAGCCATGGCTGCCTGCAGATATTTAGATTAAGCAAAAAGAACTGCTGATTATTCAGCAGTTCTTTTTGATTACCAACATTTCTTTACTTTTTCGATGGCGGCGATGCCGGCTGTGGAGAGTTTTTCCGTTACCACCGGGCTGGTAAGCAACCCGCTTTCTATACAATCGGCGATGTGTTTCGCCTCGTACATCAATTCGTATTCGCAGGGAAATTCCAATGTTTCCGTTTTTCCGTCAGTATGGAAGATCACCTTGTTGGCTTTCCAGTAGTTGGGCAGTTCTAAATAGCCTTTCGTGCCGAAAATGCGGCAGGTGTTGTCCAGTATCGCCCGGGTGGAATTTTTGGCGGTAAACTGTACGCCGGTTTCCGTTTTGCCGGAGAGGATATACTGCCATTCCACGCCGTTTTCCATAACGCTTTTTACCCCGGAAATGTCCGCTATTTCGCCGAAAAGCCACAGCATCAACTGCACCGCGTAAATGCCGCTTGAAAGCAGCGGACCGCCCCCGGCTTCTTTGTCAAACATCCAGCCGTTATAGGCAGCAGGGAAACTGTGGCTCATATCTGCCATATAGATGTCGCCCAAAATACCGGCATCGATTTTTTCTTTTGCCGCCAAAACCGCCGGCAAAAACAGCATTTTCTCCGCTTCCATCAGGAAAAGCCCCTTATTTTTGGCAAGGGCAAACAGTTCCGCTGTCTCCATGGCAGAGGTGGTGCAAGGCTTTTCACAAACAACGTGTTTTCCTGCTTCCAGCGCCGCCTTTGCCCAGGGGTAATGTTGGGCGTTGACCGTGGAGATATAAACAATATCCACATCGCTATCCGAAAGCAATTCTGTATGAGAGCCGTAGGCATTGGGAATGTCCCAGGATGCGGCTTTTTCTTTTGCTTTGGATAGACTCCGGGAGGATAGAGCCACGATTTCCCCTGCCTTTGCTGCCCGGACACCGGCGATAAACCGGGGCGCGATGGACGATGTACTTAAAATTCCGTAACGAAGCATTTTATCGCCTCCTTTTTTTCAGTATACCATCGCCGTTTACATTCGTCAAATG
>JAZQBF010000009.1:0-2084 GCA_045545615.1 Faecousia sp. | reverse complement strand
TGAACAAGACCGCTATGGAACTCTACGGCATTGAGAACTTTGTGGATATGGTGGCGGACGAGACCGTTACCACCGACGGCGAGGAACTCTTAAACTGGCTGACTGAAAAGGGTCACCCGGTTTTGGGTATGGAGCCGCTGCTGTAATTTGGGGCGGACTGCGAATAGTGAATAAGCCTCCCCTGTGTAAGGGGAGGTGGCAAAAATCTGTGATTTTTGACGGAGGGGTTGTACAGTTTCGTGCTGTACAATCCCCCAGTCAGCGTTGCTGACAGCCCCCTTTACACAAGGGGGCCTTTACCTTGCGCAAAGGAGAAAACAGATGAAAGTAATTTTCCAAATTGAGGGCGGGAGCCCGGTAGAAATTGAATGCAGCGCGGGAGATAACCTGCTGGAAGTGGCGCGGCGGGCAAATGTTGCCATTGATGCCCCCTGCTCCGGCAACGGTTCTTGCGGCAAATGCCGCGTGAAACTGGTAGAAGGAGAAGTGGAATCTTTACCTTCCCGGCATATCTCCCCCGAGGAATATGAGGCTGGCTGGCGGCTTAGTTGCTGCAGCAAAGTGGTGGGGGATTGTACGGTGTTCGTGCCGGATATTGCCTCTGCTTATCAGTCGAGAATGAAGACCGCTGACCTTTCTTCTCCGGAAGAGGTGGCGATCTTTAAGCAGGCGCAAAGCGCCATTGTAGGCAGCGGCATTTCCTTTACCAACGATTTTGTGGCGGTGCAACTGGAAATGGACGCCCCGTCCGAGGCAGACACCATGCCCGACAATGAGCGCTTAGAGTGGGCGCTGAAAGGCGCGCTGGATGGCTGCGAATTCGTCAAGATCCCTTACTGCGTGATGGTCAAACTGGCGTCTACCCTGCGGGAAAATGATTTTAAGGTGTGCGTCAAGGGTGAATTCCGGGATGATACCTTTATTTGTATGGAGATCTGTCCTTTGGCGGATACCCGGCTGGTGGGCTGCGCCATTGACATTGGTACGACCACCGTTTCTATGGTACTGGTGGATCTAACCAATGGCGAAATTTTAGCCAAAGGTTCTTCCGGTAACGGACAGATCCGCTACGGCGCAGATGTGATCAACCGCATTATTGAGTCCAGTCGTCCCGGCGGCAAGAAAAAGTTGCAGGATGCCATTATCAAGGAGACACTGACGCCAATCATTGCCAACCTGTGCAAGGCGGCGAATATCAAGGCGACTTCCATTTTGCGCCTTTCTATCGGCGCAAACACCACTATGAACCACCTTTTGTTGGGTGTGGATGCAGACCCGGTGCGTATGGATCCTTACATCCCCAGTTTCTTTGCCTGGAAAGACCTGACCGCCGGGGATCTGAAACTGCCTGCGAATCCGGAGGCAAGTGTGATCATTGCCCCCAACATCGGCTCTTATGTGGGCGGTGACATTACCGCCGGCGCATTGGCGACGATGATGTGGGATTCAGATGATATGACCCTGTTTATCGACCTGGGTACCAACGGCGAGATCGTGTTCGGCAACCGGGATTTCCTTATGAGTTGCGCCTGCTCCGCAGGTCCTGCCTTTGAGGGCGGCGACATCTCCTGCGGTATGCGTGCAACCGATGGCGCAGTGGAAGCGGTGACCATTGATAAAGAAACCATGGAGCCCACACTGACCATTATTGGCGACCCGGGTCAGAAGTGTGTGGGTATCTGCGGCAGCGGTATTATCGACATTATTTCCGAACTGTTCCGCACCGGCATCATCAACGCCCGGGGTCAGTTCTCCCGGGAGGGCGCAAGAGTCAAGCGGGACGAGCACGGTATGGGCGCTTATGTGATCGCCTTTGAAAATGAATCTGAGACCGGCAGGGAAGTTTCCATCAACGAGGTGGACATCGATAACTTTATCCGCGCTAAGGGCGCCATCTTCTCCGGTATTGCCACGCTTTTGGAAAGTGTGGATATGACCGTGGAGTGCATCGATAAAGTGGTGGTCGCCGGCGGTATCGGCTCAGGCATCAATATGAAAAACGCTATCAACATCGGTATGCTCCCGGATGTGGAGTTGGAGAAATATCACTACATCGGCAACTCCTCTCTTACCGGCGCTTATGC
>JAZQBF010000008.1:0-12651 GCA_045545615.1 Faecousia sp. | reverse complement strand
TCATTTTGAAAAAAGTGATTTCGTCTGACGCAAGATAGATACCGGGCGGTACCCAATAGTGTAACCATAACTACCCAGCGGTAGTGCGAAATTGGCTGTTGGTCCCTGCCGACTCAGCCTTCTTCCACCACGATCTCTTTTAATTGGAGACCGGGGTTGCGCTTGACGGTAAAGTCGATTGCCCAGTAACTGCTGAACACCAGCAGGCTTCTGCCCCGGTAGTCTTCCAGCAATTCCGCATCGCTGCCTAAGTTCATATCCGACAAATCGCCGGGGTAGTCTTCAATCAGGCGAATCTCCTCGTAGGGCAGATTCTCCATCCGCAGGTCTACACCGTACTCGTTTTTCATACGGTACTGGAATACATCAAATTGCAGTGTGCCCACAACGCCCACGATCACCTCTTCCATACCGGAATTGGGAACTTTGAAGATCTGGATCGCGCCTTCCTGGGCGATCTGTTCCGTGCCCTTAACAAACTGTTTCCGCTTCATGGAATCCTTTGCGCTGACTCGGCAGAAATGCTCCGGCGCAAAGGTGGGGATACCGGAATAGAGAAATTTCTTGCCGGGAACGGTGATGGTATCACCGATGGCAAAAATGCCCGGGTCAAACACACCGATCACGTCGCCTGCGTAAGCCTCTTCCACGATCTCCCGCTCTGCCGCCATTAGTTGCTGGGGCTGGGAAAGGCGCATTTTCTTGCCGCCCTGCATGTGGTAGTATTCCGTATCTCTCTGGAACTTACCGGAGCAGATGCGCATAAATGCCAGCCGATCCCGGTGGGCCTTATTCATATTCGCCTGAATTTTGAACACAACTGCGGAAAAGTCCGGACTGAACGCATCCACCACGCCGCAATCCGCAGTCCGACTAAGGGGGGGCGGCGTCAGTTTTAAAAAGTTCTCCAGGAAAGGTTCAATGCCGAAGTTGGTCAGGGCAGAGCCGAAGAACACGGGACTGAGTGTACCGTTCTTCACCGCCTCCATATCCATTTCCCGACCGGCGGAGAGCAGTTCCACATCGTCGATCAGTTGCTGATGCTTCTGCTCGCTGTCCAAAAGTTCCGCAACCTGGCTGTCGTAAAGGTCAACAGACAGTTTGTCTGCCTTTGCTTTGCCGTTCAGACCGGAGAAAAACAGCAACTGGCTGTTCTGTCGGTCATAAACGCCCTTAAAATCCTTGCCGCAGCCGATGGGCCAGTTCATCGCGTAAGTCTCGATGCCCAATTCCCGCTCCACTTCGTCCAAAAGATCAAAGGGATCTTGGGTCTCCCGGTCCATTTTGTTGATAAAAGTAAAAATGGGAATGTGCCGCATGGCACATACCTTAAACAGTTTCCGGGTCTGGGGCTCTACGCCCTTAGCACCGTCAATGACCATCACCGCCGCGTCAGCCGCCATCAAGGTACGGTAGGTATCTTCTGAGAAGTCCTGGTGACCGGGGGTGTCCAGAATGTTGATACAGAAACCCTCGTACTGGAACTGCATTACAGAAGATGTGACGGAAATACCACGCTGCTTTTCGATCTCCATCCAGTCGGAGGTGGCGGCGCGGGAATTTTTCTTGCCCTTAACAACACCTGCCTGGGCGATAGCGCCGCCGTAGAGCAGGAATTTTTCCGTTAAAGTGGTTTTACCGGCGTCGGGGTGGGAGATGATCGCAAAGGTCCGGCGGCGGTTAATCTCTTCTATTAAAGTTGACATAACATTTTCTCCTTAACAAGTATTTTTTGTAAAAAGGGAAAACGCTACGGAAATCCGTAATAACGCATAGTAGCCTCCATAGGGAAATAAAATCAATTCAGTTTACCACAGTTTCCTGTTATTTACAAGGTAATTTCTGTATGTTCCCGGGTATTTTCGTAGTTTTGGGCGGCGGTTTTCACCTTTTTGGTCATATAAATGATAATGGGGATCGCCAGCGCCAGGGTCAGCACATCGGCTACTGCCTGCACAGATACCACGCCGGTAGCGCCCCACAGCGCTGCCATAGGATAGATGATCGGCAAGAAACAACTGCCCTGCCGGGAGGTAGCCAGCAGCAGCGCGCCAACCGCATTACCCAAACCGGCGCAGAACATATTGACAACTGCCACCCAACCGTGGATCGGCAGAGCCAGCGCCTGCAAGCGAATGCACAAAGCGCCCAAAGAACGCATTTGTGCGTCATCCCCTGCAAAGATACCGCTGACTGCGTCCCCAAATACCACTAAGATCGCCGCCATCACACAACCGCCGATGATCGCCACTTTGGCGCTAAAGCGGTAACTTTCCTGCACCCGGTCAAACCGTTTTGCGCCCCAGTTGAAGCCTGCCACCGGCTGGAAGCCTGTGCCGAAGCCTAAAATAATGCTGAATGGGAACATCATCACTTTGGTTGCCACGCCAACGCCTGCCAGTACAGAATCGGAAATATTGCCTGCCAGGTCGTTCAGCACGATGGCAGAGACCACTGCCAAACCGCTACGAAACATAGAGGAAGATCCTACGCTGATGATCTCTTTGATAGTATCCCACTGGATGCGGAAATTTTTCACCGACAGATGCAGAACACTGCGTCGGGTCAGATACGGAAAGATCAGAATAGAAAAACTGACGATCTTAGAGATCATAGTCGCCAAAGATGCGCCGGCAACGCCCATAGCAGGAAGTCCAATGGCTGGCAATCCCTGAATAAAGAAGGGGTCCAGCACGCAGTTTAAGATGCCGCCAAAGCCCATGCCGATCATACTTAAAGTGGCGCTGCCTTCACTTCGCAGGCATTGGTTCATAACAAAACTGGTCGCCATAAACGGCGCAGCAAAGAGCACATAGGTCGCATACTCTACAGAGTATTCCAAGCAGGTTGGTGTTGCACCCAAAAGTACTACCATCTGCTCCATAAACACTGCGCCGAAAATCAGTAACAAAAGGCTTAAGCCCGCCGCCAACCCAAACGCCGTAGACAGCACCTGACTTGCCTTTTTCTCGTTGCCCTGCCCCAGCAGCCGGGCAATGTAACTGTTTGCGCCCACGGCAAACAGCGAACCGGTCATCATGATCAATTGATCCAGCGATGCGTTCACACTCACCGCAGCGGTGGCATTTGTGCCCAAACCGCTGACGAAATAAGTATCTGCCAGGGAATAAATAGAGTTGATCAAAAATGCAACGATGGTAGGAATGGCCATTTTGAAAATCACTTTGGGGATCGGTTCATTGACCATCATCCGCTTGCGTTGCTCTTGGGATTGTGTCTTCTTCACTGTTTCTCACCTCGAATACATTAAGTATACCATATTTTGTCTGTTTATCAAGAACATAGCCCCCATTCCGACAAAATAATCCGCCAACTCGTGGTAGGATTTTCTTATCCACAGATGAAGGAGAGATGATTTTGATGCTCACCGTATCCGCTTATGTGCGCCGGGGAAAACACCGGCTCCGGGCGTTGGCGGTAGACCCCAGAGCCCACACCGCAGGTCGAATTGCCGCGCACTTTTTGGCTGGGTTCTGTCTCAGCGCCGCCAGTTTGGGAAACGTGCCTCTGCCCCTGGCTATGGCATTTGTATGTGTTTGCTCCGGCTGGCCCTGTCTGGTTGCCGGTTTGGGCAGCGCCTTGGGGTATTACATATTTTGGGGTAGCGCCGGGCATCCTGCCCTGTTTTGGGTAGGGGCTGCCACCGCAACCGCCGCTGTGTTCAGTTCCCTACGCAGCACCCGAAACGCAACGCTGTTAATGCCGGCTATTGCCGGTCTGATCGTTGCCGCCGGCGGCGTTATTTTCCAGGTTTTTGCTCAGGACAGCACCCCGGTCTCTCTGTATTTATTGCGGGTGGCGCTGGCGGTTTCCTGCAGTATGCTTTATGGGCGGGTGCTTCGGGAGCGGGACCCGGTGTTGGATTGGCTGGCTTTGGGAACTGCCGTCCTTGCCCTTGCCCAAATTGCGCCGATCCCCTGGCTGGGTTTGGGCTTTCTTGCCGCCGGGTGTGTCGCCTCTGCCGGCGCATTCCCCGCCGTTGCCATCACCGGTCTGGCGCTGGACCTTTCCCAAGTGACCCCCGTGCCTATGACCGCGGTGCTGTGCGGCAGTTTTTTGGTGCGGTTTTTGCCCCGGCAGACAAAGGCTGTCCGTTTGCTGGCGCCAGGTTTTGCTTTTTTGCTGGTACTGTCCTTTTCCGGAAAATGGGATTTTCTCCCCCTTCCCGGTCTGTTTTTGGGAAGCATCCTTGGGATCTTTCTGCCAGGACCTCAAAAGGTCGCCCACCGGCGGGGCGAGACCGGCGCAGCCCAGGTGCGGCTGGAACTGGCAGCAGAGGTGCTTGCCCAAACGGAGCAACTCTTTTTAGAGTCTCCCATTGTGCCGGTGGACGAAACCGCCCTGGTGACCCGGGCAGCAGACCGGGCTTGCAGCAACTGCTCTTACCGCAAGGCGTGTAAAGATGCCCGAAAAATTGCAAACCTGCCGGGATTTTTGCTCCACAAGCCGCTGCTCTCCACAGAGGAACTGCCCATCATCTGCCGAAAAAGCGGACGGTTTTTGGCAGAACTTCACCGCTCTCAGGAGCAACTGCGCTCCATAAGGGCAGACCGGGAGCGACAAAAGGAATACCGGGCGGCTGTTACCCAGCAATTCCGGTTTCTCTCGGAATTTTTGCGGGATCTTTCTGACCAACTGGCGCGGCGGTGTGATACTTCTGCCCCATTCTTTACGCCGAAAGTGCAGGTATACGGCAACCGCCGAAAAGAAGAAAACGGCGACCGGTGTATTTATTTTGCCGGTACGCGAAATCTTTACTATGTTTTGCTTTGTGACGGAATGGGCACCGGACTTGGGGCGGTACAGGAGGGAAAAACCGCCACGGGGATGCTCCGCCGTCTGCTCACAGCCGGTTATCCGGCGGAATATGCCCTGCAAAGCCTGAACAGCATCTGCGCATTGCGGGAACGGGCGGGGGCTGTGACCGTAGACCTTTTGGAAATGGATCTGAACACCGGCAAGGGTGTTTTGTATAAATGGGGCGCTGCGCCCTCTTATCTGGTGACCAATTTTGGGGCAGAAAAAATTGGGACAGCCGGACCGCCTCCGGGTCTGTGCGTAACAGACTACCGGGAGACGGCAGATCGGCTGTCCCTGCGTCGGGGAGAGACGCTGGTGCTTATCAGCGACGGTGTAGGGGAAGAGGAGGCCCTGCACTGCTGTCTGAAAATGGCGGGGCTGTCGCCCGGGGAACTGGCAACGGCTCTGCTGAATTGCGGGCAACTGGGTGGGCAGGATGATGCCACTGTGGCGGTGGTCACCCTCCACCCCGGTGCCGCGACCTCATAATACCACATCTTTCGCACATAATTTGTCGAAACACAACATATTGGAGATAAATATGCAAAAATTCCACTATATATAGGAAAAACGGGAGTCACTCACGGGACTCCCGTCGTTTTTTGCTTCTGAAAGAGGTCAAGGAAATCGCTGAGACAAACAAATCGAACCCGTCGGCGTACATTGGTACGTTAGGGTTCGATTTGTGCAGTAAGTCAAAACACCTTGCGCAGCAAGGTGTTTTGACGGTCAGCGTTTTCCTTGACCTCTGGCTTATTCGCCGTAACCCATGGGGTTTTTACTCTGCCAGTTCCAGGCATCCCGGCACATATCTGCCAGGTTCTTCTCTGCCTTCCAGCCCAGTTTCTCGGCGCTCTTGGCGGGGTCTGCGTAGCAGGTTGCCAGGTCGCCGGGGCGGCGGTCTACGATGGCATAAGGAACTTTTACATTGTTCACTTCCTGGAAGGTGTTGACCATATCCAGCACACTGTAGCCGGTGCCGGTGCCCAGGTTGAACACATCACAGCCGGTGTTTTCAGACACGAACTTTACTGCTGCAACGTGACCCTTTGCCAGGTCAACCACATGGATGTAGTCTCGGACGCCGGTGCCGTCGGGGGTATCGTAGTCGTTGCCGAAGACACTCAGTTTCTCCCGGCGACCGATAGCCACCTGGGTCACATAGGGCATCAGGTTATTCGGAATACCTCTGGGGTCTTCGCCGATCATACCGCTCTTATGGGCGCCGATGGGGTTAAAGTAACGCAGCAGGCAGATGCTCCACTCCTTATCTGCATTTGCCATGCCGGAGAGGATCTGCTCGGTCATATACTTGGTCCAGCCGTAGGGGTTGGTGCAGTGACCGGTGCGGCTTGTCTCCCGCAGGGGCATTTCGTTATCGCCGGTGTAAACGGTAGCGGAGGAGGAGAAGATGATCTTCTTCATACCCACTTCCTTCATCACCTTGGTCAGCACCAGGGTAGAGTTTAAGTTGTTATCGTAATACTCCCAGGGCTTGGCGACGCTTTCGCCAACGGCCTTGAGGCCTGCAAAGTGAATAACGCAACCGATCTCATTTTCTGCAAAGATCTTTTTCAGCAGATCTTCGTCCCGTACATCTCCCTCGTAGAACTTGATCTCTTTACCGGTAAGCGCCCGGACACGGTTTAAAGATTCAGGGTTGGAGTTGCACAGATTGTCCACTACCACAACGCCGTAACCGCACTCTAAAAGTTCCAGGCAGGTATGGGAGCCGATATAGCCGGCGCCGCCGGTAACCAAAACATTCATAATATGTACCTCCTAAACGGTTTTTCTTTATTCTATCGGTTTTTATGCAAAAATGCAATCCTTACTGGCAAGAATATGCAAATTGATAAAAACATCATCAACTATGGCACGCCCGGAGGCTTTGTTTTATATTCCTGTTTTTGTTCATAATGTTTTTCCTTGCTATTTTTTTATTTTGCGGATATAATCAATAGTGAGTTAGTATGTATAAGGATATACAACTTGCCTGCGAACAAAAAACATCGTTTTTATATTGACTGCCGGCGCGTGGTCGCCCGGTGGTTTTGCCCATCTCCGGAGGAAAGCACTTCCCCGGCAAGACCTTTAAGGAGGTTTTTCTATGGATCCTATTTATGTAACCGGTCACAAAAACCCGGATACCGACTCCATCGTTGCCGCTATGGCTTACGCCGCGCTGCGCAACGCCGTGGGTGACCGGGAATATGAGGCTGCCTGCCTGGGTCACGTATCTGATGAGACCCAGTTGGTGCTGGATAAATTCGGTTTTCAACCGCCCAAGCGACTGTACGATATGTACACCCAGATCCGGGATTTGGATTTTGATACGCCCCCGGTGCTCAGCGAGGCTGTTACCCTGGGACGGGCGTGGAAAGAACTGCAAAATCATAAGAACATTACCGCTGTGCCCGTTGCCAACGAAGACGGCACGCTGTTTGGTATGCTCTCCCGGGAGAACATCGCCAACTACCATATGCAGTTGGTCACCGACGGTATTTTGGAGCAAGTGCCGCTTTTCAATGTCCTTTCCGTATTGGAAGGCAAAGTGCTTAATTCCGCTGGCGAAAACATCGATGCCATCAGCGGCGAAGTGACCATCGCTCTGCCCCAAAGCCGGGAAAACCTGCTGTTTTCCGATCCCAATTCCATCGTTCTGTGCGGCCACCAGCCGGATATGATCCGCAGAGCGTTGGAGATGAATGTCAGCGCGCTGATTTTGTGTCAGGCAGAACTGAGCGAAGAACTTTGCTGCCTTCCCACCAAAACCTGCATTATTTCCACCCCTTACGACGCCTATCGCGCCGCAAGACTGATTTTCCGTTCCACCCCCATCGGTCGCATCTGCCGGAAAGAGGATCTGGTGTGCTTCCATTTGCAGGACCGGGTGGACGATGTAAAAGAACTGGTTTTGAAACACAGAGAACACTGCTACCCCATTTTGGACGAAAACGAAAAGGTAGTAGGCGTGTTGACCCGGTATCACCTGCTCCGTCCCCGGAGAAAACGGGTGGTTTTGGTGGACCACAACGAGGCCAGCCAATCTGTGCCCGGCTTGGAGGAAGCAGAGATCTTAGAGATCATCGATCACCACCGGCTGGCAGACATCCAAACCACCAACCCCATTTATGTAACCAACGAGCCGGTGGGCTCTACCAATACTATCATCGCCAGAATGTTCCAGGACAGAGGATTGATGCCCTCCGCCAATATGGCGGGTATGATGGCGGCGGCGATCCTTTCTGACACAGTTATGTTCAAATCCCCCACTTGCACGGACAAAGACCGGCGCACAGCGGAGCGGATGGCGCGAATCGCCAACATTTCTCTGGAAGAACTGGGCAAAGAGATCTTCTCTGCCTCTGTGGGCAACCGCACCGCAGAAGACCTGCTGTTTTCTGACTACAAGCAGTTCCACATCGCCGGTCACGACCTGGCTGTGGCGCAGGTCACCTGTGTGGACAGTCCCGCTATGCTGGAGCGCAAGGAGGAATTCCTGGCGCTGATGGAAAAGACCGCAAAAGAAAAAGGCTTCTCTATGATGATCTTGATGCTCACCGACGTTCTGCTGGAAGGTACGCAGATCGTCTACCTGGGCAGCGACGAGATCATCGAGCAGGCATTTAATGTACACCCCAAGGAAAACACCGCATTCCTGCCCCAAATTATGAGCCGGAAAAAGCAGATCATTCCTATGCTGTCTGCTCTGTGGGGTTAATCTGTATCATACACAATATTTACGGAGGCGTTTATGGGCTTTGAGGGATTATTGGGAAATGGGCGGCTGAAAGAGAATCTTTCCGCAAGTATCAGCCGCGGGCGAATTTCTCATTTTTATCTGATCTCCGGGCCCCGTGGCTCCGGAAAACACACATTGGCGCGGTTGCTCAGCGCAGCCATTCACTGCCGGGGCGAACAAAAGCCTTGCCTTTCCTGCCCCGCCTGCCGGAAAGCAATGACAGACAACCACCCGGACACCATTACCGTCACTGACCCGGAGCACAAGGCTGTGCCGGTGAAAATGGTGCGGCAGATCCGGGACGATATGTTTATCCGCCCCAACGAATCTGACCGAAAAATCTATATTTTCCCCCAGGAACTGGGCGATGAGGGACAAAACGCCCTGCTGAAAATTTTAGAAGAGCCGCCCGCTTACGGCGTGTACATCCTTTTGTCGGAAAACCCGGAGCAACTGCTCCAAACCGTCCGTTCCCGCAGCACGGAACTTGCTTTGCAGGCGCTGCCGGAAAACATCTTGCGGCAAAGGCTGCTTCTCCAATATCCCAACGCCGACGAAGATACCCTCGCTGCTGCCATAGCGCGGTGCGGCGGCTATTTGGGGCAAGGTCTGGCGCTGATGGAAGAGGGCGCTGCCCACTCTCCCCAAACCGCCCAGTTTGTTGAGAGTTTTGCCCAGCGGAGCGCGCTGGGTCTTGTGCAGGTTTTAGCGCCTATGGAAAAATGGAAACGGGATCAATTTCTGGCGGAACTGCAGCAGTGGACTGCCCTTTTGGAAAGCGCCCTGGTCTGCCGCAGCGGTATGCCCGCCCTTTCCCCTTTGGCGCGGACGCTGGCAGAAAACCGCAGTTCTTCGGAACTGGCTGCCGCCATCGGCTGCCTGCAAAAATCAATGGAATATACCCAAGGCAACGTGTCCGTAGCCGCCATCTGCGGTTACTTGGGCTGGGCCTTGAGATAGGAGTTTACAATGGAAGAACAAGCAAAAAACGCCCCGAATCGGGATGCCCTGGTAGAAGTGGTGGACATCCAGTTTCGCAGCGGACAGAAAATTTATTATTTTGACCCGGCGGGCATTCCCTGCAAAGCAGGCGACCGTGTGATCATCGATACTGCCCGGGGTCCGGAGTACGGCGTCTGTGCCGCCGGCAACCACCACATCCCCCAGCGAGAGATCGTAGTGCCCCTGCGGAAAGTGATCCGCAAAGCCACAGAGCAGGATGAAAAAGTGGTAGCCGAGAACGCCGCCAAAGAGAAAAAGGCCGAGGCTGCCTGCCTGGAAATGATCGGGCAGTTGGGTCTGGATATGCAACTGGTCAGCGCCGAGTGCGCTTTTGATGGCAGCAAGATCCTCTTTTTCTTCACCGCGGATGACCGGGTAGATTTCCGGGAATTGGTAAAAAGTCTTGCCGCCCAGTTCCATACCCGCATCGAACTGCGTCAGATCGGCGTCCGTGACAAGGCGAAAATGGTGGGCGGTTTGGGCATCTGCGGCAGACCTTTCTGCTGCGCAACATTCCTGGAGGATTTCCAGCCGGTGTCCATCAAAATGGCAAAGACCCAAAACTTAAGTCTGAATCCCACCAAAATCTCCGGCGCTTGCGGCAAACTGATGTGCTGCCTGAAATACGAGCAGGCTGCCTATGAAGATCTCATCTCCACCGCCCCCAAGGCAGAGTCCTTTGTGGACACCCCCGACGGCAGAGGCACGATCGTGGAACTGGATCTTTTGCGTCAGCGGGTAAAAGTGCGTATGGAAAACCAGCCGGAAGTGGTGCGTACATTTGAAAATGACGAGATCGCTGTTTTGCGCAGCGGCAAAGCCAAGAAAAACGATCCGCCCATCCCGGATGATCTTGCTCCCATTTCCGGCGGCAACAACAGACGGTTTAAAAAAGCGCTCCCCACGGAAGAGGAAGATTCCGGCGTGCTGTTAGACCAGATCCGCCTGCGCTACAGTGAAGAGACCATTGCAGAAGAAACTGTAAAAGAGGAAGTTCCTTCTGAGGAAACGGCGCAAAAGGAAAACCGCAACCGCCGCAGAAACCGGAATCGAAACCGGAACAAAAACGGCGCGCCCAAAGCAGATGCGCCTCAAAAGCAGGAAAAACCTGCCGCTCCCACCTCTGTAGAGGGTGGTGAAAAGAAGGGCGGTCGCAGACCCAACCACCACCGCCGCCGCAGACCGGGCAACCCCAAACAAAACAATACACCGAAAGCAGAATAAAAGAACGGCAGTCTTTGCGGACTGCCGTTCTTTTGAAAAGAGGTATATTTATCTGCGTCTGTCAGCAGAAAACACTGTCGCGTACCGCTTTGAAATAAGCAAGGTCTTCCTTGGCGTACCAGTAGCGGTCGCCGGGGCGGTTGCCCTCGATACCGATGGGGCCTTCAAAGCCGATCTGTTTCAGTTTTTTCAGATATGTCCGGTGATTGATCTCACCCTGGCTTAACATAGTAGGTGTGCGTCCACCGCCGGGTTTTGCAACAGAACTCTTCAAATGGGTATAGAACAGTTTGTCGCCGTAAAGATCGATGGCTTCCTCTACGGAGGGGTGTTTGAGGAAATACACGGTGTTGCCAAAGTCCATATTGATGCCAACATTGGGAGAATCAATGAGATCTACCAGTTTTCTGGAAACCTCAGGGGTATCGTGGAGATATTTCATATGGGTCTCAAATGCAAATTTTACGCCCATTTTCTCCAGTCCTTTGGCGACCATTTGATAAGTGTCTACTGTGCAATCCCACTGCTCCTGGGTAGCCGCGCCACTGCCGTGGCTTTCCATAGCGGTACCCGGCACTGCCGGATCTTTGGACAAGATCGTCGTGCCGCAGGTATTGAAAACGGTCGTGCCAAACATATCGTGGATCTTTTGCACTTTCTTCAAAGTGGCTTCCGCCTCTTCCACGCGGGTCTGCTTATCTGCAGAGGCAGAGTTCGGAAGTCCAATACTGAATATGGGCATACGAATGCCGTATTCTTTTACGCCCTTGGCGATTTGGTCCATAAAATCCGCAAAGGGCATTTCTTTGAATTCCTTGGGCGGCGCGCTGCGAAACTCAATGCCGTCAAAGCCCAGTTCCGCTGCCATACGGCAAATATCGTCGATGGTGTTGCTACCGAAAGAATCGAAACTAACTTCGCCATAATTGACGTGCATAATAACAGGATTCATAAATATGCTCCTTGTATCAGAACTGCACCGGCATGGGGTTCTGGGCGTGTACCGTTTCGATCACATTGATCAGTTTTGCGATATTCTCCGGCTTGATGGGGAATTCCGCGCCGTTGCGGATGCTGTTGTAGACCGCCTCATAGAAGCAAGCCGCAGCCGCCTGGAATGCCGTACCTTCAAAGTCGCCCTGCTCCTCGTGGGTGATCAGTTGCTCGCTGCAATAAGTGGGCATTTTATCATCCACATACAGGAAATCCTTAACCACGGGCTGTTCCGGGTTTTCGCCGTCCTCGATGTACTTCATTTCATAGTGGTTAATGTCGGTTTTATAGCAACCCTTAGAGCCTAAGATCCGCAGTTTGTAATCGGTATAGGCATCGTTGCTGCTGATTTCCACGTCCACCACAGGCTTGCCCGGTGCGGTGAGGATGATCTTCGCATAGTCCTCTGCGTCACCGCTGTTCAGGTCTGTTTTTGCCAGTTTAGAGAAAGGAACGGTAATATCATCGCTGAAATCCAGGAAGTCCAGCGCAAAGCCCAGGGGGTGGGGGCCGGTGTTATATACGTTGCCGCCCATTCTGCACTGGAGAGTCTGCCAGTCCCAATGGCGGAAGAAACCGTTGTAGGCGATGCTGACCTGCTGGATAGTACCCAGTTTGCCGCTATTTACCACTTCTTTCAGGTGCTTATAGAAAGGCGCCAGGAAAGACTGCTGGAACACCGCAAAGAACACACCCTGCTCCTTGGCGATACGCACCAGATTCATTGCCTCGTAATAGTTTCTTGCCATGGGCTTTTCCACCAGCACAGGCAGACCGTGCTCCAAAAGATCTTTGGAAATACCATAGTGATCGTTGGAGTAAGTAGCGTTGACAACCAGATCGTAATCCTTACCGAACAATTCCCG
>JAZQBF010000007.1:0-3430 GCA_045545615.1 Faecousia sp. | reverse complement strand
TCATTTTAGGGGGTGCATTTTTAGGTCAAGGGGGTGCAAATTACTTTTTATCCCGAATTTTCCTGAGAATCTTTTTGAGAATGGATTCTTTCGCCTGAACAGGAGGGTAATCACAAAAACAAATACCTTCATTCAAAAACGCAGTAAATTTGCATTGATAGTCTTTTTTATCGATGTAGCCGGATTCAGCCTCATCAAAAAGATCACCCATAAAATACATAGTATGCCAAGGCTCATCGAAATAGCGTTCTGTGTAAACTGCTAATTTGTACATCAAGTTTGTGATTTCTGCCATCGGCATAGACTCTTCATAGTATTTTGTTTTTAGGAATGACATCACAAGTTCAAACACTGTTTTATCGTAGTCAATATCGGTATCTTTTATTTGCAAAAGATATTCGTTTAATATGGACAGCATTTTCTTATCATCGCTACTTGATGTTGATAATTCTAATACAATATCAGAAAGAGGGTTCTGTTCAATAAGAGCATTGTTAATATATTTCTGTAGTTCATCATTATATCCGCACAGCAACAAAAGTTTAAAGTATACTGCATACTCAAATGTCATATAGATTCCTCCTCTCTAAAATAACTATACCATAAAAACTCTAATCTTTCAACGATTTGACTTATGTTTCAACGATTACCCTACTAAATTAACGATTATAGTTATAATTTAACGATTACCTGTATTTTAACGATTTCAAATGATATATCGCTGGTGCGATATGATATACGCCATTTCCGCACGATATACTTGCTACGCAAGCATGGTATAATATCCGTTCCTTCATATGCCGAAGGCATATATCATCCACCGAAGGTGGATATCATATCGAAGATATATCTTCCGTTTCGCAAGGAACGGATATCATTGTAAAAAACCTCTTTTGTCCGGTAGACAAAAGAGGTTTTTTACATGGCGGAGGAGAAGGGATTCGAACCCTTGCGACGCGTTAACGCCCTACGAGATTTCGAGTCACGCCTCTTCGACCAACTTGAGTACTCCTCCGTATTGACTGGCTTATTATATCAGCAGGGCGCAAAAAAATCAAGCATCCTGCGACCCTTACTATTGATTCTTGCCAATTTTATGATACAATATTTTTAAGAAAAGAAAAGGAGGTTATCGCCATGGAACAGATCAAAAAGAAAATTGGTTTTATCTGCGATATGGACGGCGTGATCTACCACGGCAATCAGATTTTGCCCGGTGTCAGAAATTTTGTCAACTGGATGCTCGAAAATGAAAAGCGGTTCGTTTTTCTGACAAACAGCGCAGAAAGGACACCCCACGAACTGAGCATGAAATTGGAGCGTATGGGACTTTCCGTTCCTGCGGACAATTTCTATACCAGCGCTATGGCTACTGCCGCATTTTTGGATTCCCAGCGCCCCGGCTGTACTGCCTATGTAATTGGCGAGGCCGCCTTGAGTAAAGCCCTTTACGACCGCGGCATTTATATGAACGATGTAAACCCAGATTATGTAGTTGTGGGTGAAACCCATTCCTACAGTCACGAAAAATTAGAAAAAGCCATCAATCTGGTTTGCAAGGGCGCAAAACTCATAGGCACCAACCCGGACACTACCGGTCCTATTGAAAACGGCATCGCGCCTGCCACCGGTGCGCTGATCGCACCCATTGAGATCGCAACCGGCAAGAAAGCATATTTCATTGGCAAACCCAATCCCGTTATGCTTCGCCACGGCCTGAGAATGTTGAACTGTCACAGTTCCGAAATTGTTTTCATCGGTGACCGTATGGACACAGATATTATCGCCGGTATTGAATCCAATGTGGATACGGTTTTGGTTCTCTCCGGTGTAACCAGAGAAGAGGATATTGACCTGTTCCCCTACCGTCCCAAATATGTGGTAAGCGGCGTGGGCGATCTGATCAAATAACAGGAGGTTTATTATGGACTATAAGAAACTGCAAAATGGCAGCGACATTCGCGGCGTTGCGCTTGAGGGCATCGAGGGTCAGCCCATTACCTTGACTGAAACCGTTTGCCGGGATATTGGCAGAGGTTTTGCTTTGTGGCTGATGAAGAGAACCGGCAAGAAGTGCGGTTTGCGGGTGGCGGTTGGCCGTGATTCCCGCCTCTCCGGCGAAATGCTGTGCGGTTGGATCTGCGAAGCGATGGTTTCCCAAGGTCTGGAGGTAACCGACTTTGGCATGGCCAGCACCCCGGCTATGTTTATGGCCACTGTCACTGACGGCTACAACTATGACGGCACAGTGATGATCACCGCCAGCCATCTGCCCTTTAACCGCAACGGCTTTAAATTCTTCACCCCCGCTGGCGGTTTGGAGAAAGGCGATATTAAGGAAATTCTGGAATTTGCCGAAGGTGGTGAGATCTCCGGTGTAAATACTGGCACTCTGCAAAAAGGCGCATTTATGGACACCTACGCCAAAATTTTGGCTGACAAGATCCGCTGTGCCGCAGGTTGTGATAAACCTTTGGAAGGTTTCCGTATTGTTGTAGATGCAGGCAACGGCGCAGGTGGTTTCTACGCCGACAAAGTACTGAAACCTTTGGGCGCTAACACCGATGGTAGTCGCTACTTAGATCCCGACGGCAGTTTCCCCAACCACATTCCCAACCCGGAAGACAAGACCGCAATGGCAAGCATCACCGAAGCGGTGAAAGAGACCAATGCGGATTTGGGTATCATCTTTGACACCGATGTGGACCGGGCAGGCGCCGTTCTCTCTGACGGCAGTGAATTAAACCGCAACCGGATCATTGCGATGCTGGCGGCAATTCTTCTTCGGGAGCATCCCGGCACTACCATCGTCACCGACTCCATCACCTCCACCGGTCTTGCCAAGTTCATTGAAGAAAAGGGCGGTATCCATCACCGCTTTAAGCGTGGCTACCGGAATGTGATCAACGAGTCCATTCGTCTGAACAATCTGGGACAGGACAGCCAGTTGGCGATTGAGACCTCCGGTCACGGCGCTTTGAAAGAGAATTATTTCCTGGATGACGGCGCTTACTTAGTTACCAAGTTGCTGATCGAACTTGCCCGGGGCAAGCAAATGGGTTACACTTTGGAGTCCCTGATCGCATCTTTGGAAGAGCCCGCCGAGAGCATTGAGTTCCGTATGAACATCCTTTTAGACGATTTCAAGCCCTACGGCCAGCAGGTCATCGACCAACTGACCGCCTATGCCCAGAATCAGCCCGACTGGTCCTTGGCGCCCAGCAATTTTGAAGGCGTCCGGGTGAACCTGGACGAAAACCACGGTAACGGCTGGTTCCTGCTTCGACTTTCTCTTCACGATCCCCTGCTGCCGCTGAACATCGAAAGCAACGATGTGGGCGGCGCAAAGAAGATCGCTTGCGAACTGGCATCTTTCATCGCCAAGTTTGACAAACTGGATGCTGCCAAACTTTTAGACTTTGCAAAATAA
>JAZQBF010000006.1:0-5305 GCA_045545615.1 Faecousia sp. | reverse complement strand
AACATTAAAGACGGCAAGGTAGTTTCCACGCTTGATACGGATAACTACCGGGCATTCCTGGAGTTCTTCCATAAACTGTACTCCGAAGGTCTGCTGGATCAGACTGGTTTCTCCCAGACCGCTGACCAGTATTCTGCTAAGCGTTCTGAAAAGATCGCCGGTGTTATCAACACCTTCAACACCGGTCTGGATCAAGGCTACACTCCCTTTGTTTACCAAGGCATGGCAGGCGTTGATCCTATGATCTCCGGTCTGACTACCCGCTTTATGGGTCTGCGTTCCAACTTCAACATCACTGCTGATTCCGAGAATGTAGAAGCCACCCTGTGGTGGTGGAACTGGCTGCATAAGGATGCCGAGACCAAAAACATCGCTATGTCTGGACCGAACACCTTCTATCAGGATGAAGACGGCAATTTCTGGAAAAATCAGGAGGTTGTCACCGCTGAGGATTACGTCGATACTGTTGTGGGTATGTCTAACTTCTCTCCTGTGATGCTCCCCGGTGAGCAAGCGCAGACCCATCCCGATGATTTGGTCGGCGCTAACAAAATCCGCTATGACTTTGCTGAGGCTAATAAGGAAAAAATGAACCAGGAAGGCTTTGCACTGTACTATGCTGCTCCCGAAGATGTTGAAGAGCGCGGTTTCATTGAGTCTGAACTGTACCCCTACATTCAGACTTTCATGGCTGATGCCATCGCCAATGGTCTGGATGATGCCAAGTGGGATGCCCACCTGCAGGCGCTGAAGGATTACGGTTACTATGACTGGCTGGATATGTGGCAGGCGCAGGAAGATGCTGCTGCAGCGGCTGTCAGTAAATAATTCCTTCTGCTAAGTACATTGTAAACCATTATAAAATGTGATATAATGTTATAGGCAAGTCTGGCTGGGGGGAATCCCCCAGCCAGATTAGGTTGTTATAAACCTTGTTATTTCAAACAGTGTAGACAAACTACAAATTCCAGGCAAACTGCCTGGAGTAACGGATTGCCACGGCTTGCAAAGCAAGCCTCACAATGACACTTTTTCAGAGAGGAGCACGGCAAATATGCGAAGATCTAAACGGCTGGTTCGGCGATTTGCCGTCAGTTTCTTGTTGGTGTTGATGCTACCGATGATCATCTTCACCTTATTCTTTATGGATAGTTTTCAGAAAACTTATGTCACCAAAGTCGAACAGCAAATTCAAAGCGAACTGCAAAGTTCCGCCGCTGAGTTAGCCCGTTGGCTGGATACCTTCCGGGATATTGTGATCTACAATTCCAATTTGCCTTCCTTCTCCCCCTATGCGGTACGCAATGACATTACTGCAACAGATATTGTTTCCGCCCTCACCTCGGAAGAGGTTGTCAATGTACTTGTAAGTAAGATCCACTATTACTCGCCCCAGCAACCGGATCGTATTTACACTTCAGCCGGTACGTACACAATGAACTACTATGCCAAACTGGCAAAAGGTCTTGAAGGCCATGAGCAGTTGTGGGAACGCTGGAATTCCATTCATAATGCCGGATGGCTTCTTTGGCAGGATCCTTCCGGAAAAACAACTTTAGAATATATGATCATCACCGACAAAAACGAGCGGTGGATCTTCACCATAAATCAAACAGAATTAAGAAAAATACTCAACAAAGATGCCACTACGACCATACTGCAAACCACAGACGGCAAAACACTATACACCACAGGAACACAATCACAGAACGAAAATCTCTACCATATTGAAGCCACGCCCCAAAAGGCGCGTTTTACCCTGATACGAACCAGCAGCGAAGATGTGTTCTTTTCTGATGTGCTCCATTGGCAACGCCAATTTATCATCATTGCTGCCGCTGTTTGCATTGCCGGTTTCCTTCTTGTTGTGTTCTTGACCCTTTGGAATGAAAAACCTTTCCGGGCGATCCAGCGCTTTGTGGAAGAAAAAAGCGCCCACTTGCCTGAATTTGCCAGTGAAGTCGATCTGTTTAAAATTTCTTTTGAAAACATTGAGACAAAAGTCGCTTTGCTGGAACAGCAACAGAAAAAAGAGAATCTTCTGCTGCGTTTGATCCTGGATGATTCCTGTGACACAGAGCGGTTTAAATCCCGTATGCACGCAGAAGGTCTGTTTCTCAATGCCCAATGTTACAGAGTGCTGATCGTGCAGACTAATAGCGAAGAGTGCGGCCTGCGAATAAAACAATATTTGGATATTACCGCAGGAGAAGGTTTTGAGTTCCGCGCGCTGACATCTGCTGCAGAACGAAAAAAATTTTTCATTCTTGGTATGACTCTGGACGCAGAATTGCAATTGCAGGATATATTAGAAAAAGCGGTCCGGATCATCGGCGAGGATCTGAACGATCACATTCAGATCTTCGTGGGTGAAAAAACCGAGACTGTTCGCGGTATCCGACAATCTTACCGAGATGCCAATATGTGCAGCCAGACAGAAACAGAAAAACAGATCCTGTTCTTCCAAAAATCCAGCGAACCTGCGCAGGATCTGCAATACCCAGCCAACGAACTGGCGATGCTGTATGATGCGTTGATGGAGATAGATGTGGAAAAAGTCAATATTCTAACAGAATCGCTGATTTCCTTTCTGGAAACCCATACAGACAGTAAATATCTCTGTTCTTCTGTTTACTACGATCTGATCAACACCTATTACCGCGCCCATACGAAACTGGAATTGGATATTGATCCTGAAAATTTGGACATTCGCCTTCTGGATTTCAAAGAGCAAAAATCAACGCTGGAGCAGGCGGCGCATATCCGCGAACAGTTCCTCCATTATGCTGATAGTGTCCAAACAGCACAAAATAACAAAGATATTATCCCACGGGTCATCGCTTACATTGATGAAAATATTACAGAATATGAATTGAGTGTTGGTTATATCGCAGATCAGTTTGATATTTCCATATCCAATTTATCCCACCAGTTCAAAGCCCGGATGAACTGCACTATATCCAGTTATATTACAGAGAAAAAACTTGCTTATGCCGGTGATCGGCTTTTAACGACAGACGAAAGCGTCAGTTCCATCGCTGAAACACTTGGATATAGCCAAGCAACCAGTTTTATCCGCAAATTCAAGCAATTCTACGGCGTAACGCCTGCAGAATATCGGAATCAAGACCGAAGTCAAAAGGGCACTTGATTCTACGGCACATCGCCCGGCGACACTTAATAAGTGTCGCCGGGCAAATTTATAGCGCAGTTTGTTAGGTCACCGCTTTGGAATGACCCTCTATTTTAAATTTCACAAGAGTCCAAAACCGCTCGATAAACCGGAATTTGTGCAAGTAGGGTCTTCCCTTTTGGGAGAAATGTATGTATAATATGGGGAGAAAACAAAGGAGGATTCCCTATGTCTGACAAAAATTTGATTTTGCGCGCAGATCGTGTTGCTGCGTTGAATGCCGGTTTTGAAAAAGCATTCGGCGGAAAGCCGGTATCTTACTTCTCCGCCCCCGGACGGACTGAACTTTCCGGCAACCACACCGACCATCAGCGGGGCCGTGTTTTGGCTGGCGCTGTAAATTTGGATATGCAGGCGGCTGTCCGTGTAAACGGTACTGATACCATCCGCATTTTGTCCCAGGGATATCCTATGAGTGAAGTTTCTTTGCAGGCTTTAACGCCCGTTGAAGCCGAGATCAACTCCACCCCCGCGCTGATCCGCGGCGTTGCCGCCCGCTTTGCGCAGTTGGGTTGCAAGGTGGAGGGTTTCGATGCTTATATGGAATCCACCGTTCTCCCCGGCTCCGGTCTCAGTTCCTCTGCTGCATTTGAAGTACTGATCGGCACGATCATCAATCATCTGTTCTTCGGCGGCAAAGTCAGCCAGCCGGAGATCGCTATGATCGGTCAGTATGCGGAAAATGTTTTCTTCGGCAAGCCCTGCGGCTTGATGGATCAAACCGCATCTGCCGTTGGCGGTATGGTGACCATTGATTTTGCGGACAAGGAGCATCCGGTGATTGAGCCGGTGGACTTTGATTTTGCCGCCTGCGGTCACGCCCTGTGCATCATCGACAGCCGGGCAAGCCACGCAGATCTTACAGACGAATATGCCGCTATCACCATTGAATTAAAAGAGATCTGCAGCCACTTTGGAAAAGATGTCCTCCGGGAGATACCGGAAGAAGATTTCTTTGCTGCATTGCCTGCGCTGCGGGAAAAGTGCGGTGACCGGGCTGTGATGCGCGCCATCCACTTCTATCAGGAAAATGCCCGTGTGGTAAAACAAGTCGAAGCCTTAAGAAACAACGATTTCGATGCTTATCTGAAACTTATGAAAGAGAGCGGCTTCTCCTCTTATATGTACTTACAGAATGTGATCCCCGCCGGTTACAAAGCGCATCAGGATATGGCTGTTTCCCTTGCGCTGTGTGAGCGCTATTTAGGCGGTCGCGGCGGCTACCGTGTTCACGGCGGCGGCTTTGCCGGTACGGTGCAGGCTTTCGTGCCCTTTGATATTCTGGACACTTTCCGCAAGGGCATTGATGCTGTATTGGGTGAAGGCGCTTGCCATGTGCTTTCTATCCGTCCTCAAGGCGGCGTTGTGGCAGTACCGGAGGTATAAGGATGAAAATTGAAACTTATATTGATTCTCTTGTCTCCTATGCCATGAATAAAGGTCTGGCTCTGCCCGAAGACCATACGGTTCTGACCAACCGGATTTTGGAAATTTTGCATCTTGACAGTTATGAACCTTCCGACGAACCCCAAACAGAGGAACTGGAAGAAATCCTCGCCGGTCTTTTGGACTATGCTTGTGAAAGGGGTCTGTGTGAAGATAATGTAGTCGCCCGGGATCTGTTTGATACCAAATTGATGGGTGCGCTGACTCCCCTGCCCCGGGAAGTGATCGCTGCATTCCGCGCTCTTTACGAAAAAAGTCCGGAAGCCGCCACCGACTGGTATTACCGGTTCAGTTGCGACACGGATTATATCCGTCGCTACCGCATTGCCAAAGATATGCGCTGGAAATATGCAAGTCCTTACGGCGAGATCGACATTACCATCAATTTGAGCAAACCGGAAAAAGATCCCAAAGCCATCGCTGCGGCGAAATTAGCCCCCCAATCCGGATATCCCAAGTGTCTGCTTTGCGTGGAGAACGAAGGCTACGCCGGTCGAATGAACCACCCCGCCCGGCAGAATCACCGCATTATCCCCATTCAAATGGCAGGCGGTGACTGGCGGCTGCAGTATTCCCCTTATGTTTACTACAACGAGCATTGCATCGTTTTTAATTCCCAGCACATCCCCATGAAGATCGACAAGTCTGCTTTCCAAAAACTTTTGG
>JAZQBF010000005.1:0-8109 GCA_045545615.1 Faecousia sp. | reverse complement strand
GATCCGACTTATGCATATTGAGCATCTTGGCTCAAGAGAAGGCATTTTACAGGCGAAACTTGAGATTTTGGAAGGACTTTCCCATGACGGCAAGATCCTGCTCAACGGCGACAACGATATGCTTTGGCGTGTCCACGACCGGGCGGATATTCCCGCTGTATATTTTGGCGCAGACAATACAAATTGTGCCATCTTGGCAAAAAATGTAGCGGAAACGGCGTCCGGAATCACCTTTACTGTGGAGGACGGATGCAAAACCTTTGATGTCCACCTTGGCTTGGAGGGCAAACACTTTGTTTCCGATGCCCTTGCTGCTGTGGGCGTCGGTCTTGCGTTGGGCGTAACACCGGAAAATATCAGCCGCGCTTTGGCGACCTTTGAAAATATGGAAGGCCGCCAGCAGATTTTTGAAAAAAATGGCTTTACCATTATCCAGGATTGCTATAACGCAGGTCCGGAATCTATGAAAGCGGCATTGGAAGTGCTGGGAAAGCGAACCGGCAGACGAATCGCTGTATTGGGCGATATGCTGGAATTGGGTTCTTGCGCGGCGGCGGAACATTATAAAGTAGGTCAGATCACCGCCGAAAATGCGGATATGGTATTTGCTTACGGACCCAATGGTGCAAATGTTGTTGATGGCGCCGTTGATGGCGGTATGATCAAGGAAAACGCAAAATCGTTTGAGAGCAGAGATGCGTTGGCAGATACGCTGCGTCTGTGCGCAAGATCCGGTGATGTGGTTTTGTTTAAAGGCAGCCACGGTATGCATATGGAACTGGCGCTGGAACGGTTTTTAACAAAAGATTGATTTTCGGAGGATAGAATATGGAAAGAATTATAATGGCGGCAGTGCTGGGCGTAGCCTTTTCCGGTGTGCTTGGTTTTCTGCTTTTACCTCTCCTCCGGGCGCTGAAGGCAGGTCAATCTATTCGAGAGTTAGGTCCTACCTGGCACAACAGCAAAGCCGGCACGCCTATGATGGGCGGTTTGATGTTCATTGGCGCTGTAATATTGTGCCTTGTTATCTTCATTCCCTCTGTAAAGGACTACTCGGTGTACTATGTACTGGCGTTGAGTTTATGCTTTGGCTTTGTTGGCTTTTTAGATGATTTCTTTAAGGCGAAATTCAAACGGAATCTGGGCTTGTCCTCTTTGCAGAAGGCATTGTTGCAAATGGCGGTGTCTGCGCTGTTTTTGTATCTGCTGTACAAGCAGGGCAGCCTGACCACAGATCTTTACATCCCCTTTGTAAACACCACAGTACACATCAATTTGTTCGTGTATCTGTTTTTTGCAATGTTTGTAATGGTGGGCTGTGTCAATGCGGTAAACCTCACCGACGGTGTAGACGGTCTCTGCGGCAGCGTTACTATTCCGGTGATGGTATTCTTTGTCGCCGTGGCAATCGGCACCAAGCGCTATGACCTGGCGCTGCTGCCTGCATCATTGGTAGGCGCTTTGGTTGCATATCTTTTCTACAACTGGCATCCTGCAAAAGTGTTTATGGGCGATACCGGTTCCCTGTTCTTAGGCGGTGTTGTCTGCGCGCTGGCATTTGCGCTGGATATGCCCCTGGCGCTGATTTTTGTCGGCTTTGTTTATATTGTGGAAACGCTGTCCGTTATTTTACAGGTGGGTTATTTCAAACTGACCCATGGTAAACGGCTGTTTAAAATGTCTCCGATCCACCACCACTTTGAAATGTGCGGCTGGAAAGAAGAGAAGATCGTTTTGGTCTTTACCGCGATTTCCGCATTGATGAGTATTGTTGCCTGGCTTGGCATTTCCGGACGTCTCGGATAAGAGGAGTTTTTTATGGTATCAGATCGCAAACGCGTCTATACCAAAGAGAACCGCCGTCTTCGTAAGACGGGAGAAAAAGTAGACATTCCTTTTTTGGTATTCCTCCTTGCGCTTCTTGCAGTGGGACTTATTATGCTCTATAGCGCAAGTTTTGCCCAAAGTGAATATGACACCGGTTATACCGATTCTACCCGCTATTTGCAAAAGCAGGCCGCTTGCGCGGCGGTGGGTTTGGTTGCGATGGCGGTCATCAGCCGTCTTCCGGCGATGTTCTGGTATCGGGCATCCTGGCCGCTATACGGCTTGAGCATTGTTCTGCTTCTTTGCGTTTTGCTTTTTGGCGAATCCGTCAATGGCGCCAGGCGCTGGATCAACATTGCAGGACTGCAGTTTCAACCATCAGAGATCGCAAAATTTACACTGATTTTGTTGTTCGCCCGCCTGACAAAAGGCTTTGGGACAGATGCAAAGAAGTTCCGCTATGGGGTGTTGGGATTTGGCGCAGCGCTCCTGGGTATTTTGGTGCCGTTGGCGCTGGAAAAACACCTTTCTGCCATTATGCTGATGGGACTTGTTGCGGTGGTGATGATGTTTGTCGCCGGAACACATCCCAAGTGGCTTCTTGCCGGCGCTGCTGCTGCGCTGGCGTTTGTGGTGGTGTATGTGAGCATTATGGGTTATGCCGGCGACCGGATCACAGCCTGGTTGCATCCGGAACAAGACCCTGGGGATACGGGCTATCAGATATTGCAATCTCTCTATGCCATCGGTTCCGGTGGTTTGTTTGGACTTGGATTGGGGAAGAGCAGGCAAAAATATCTTTACTTGCCTTTCCAGTACAACGATTATATTTTCGCCATTATTTGTGAAGAATTGGGACTGATCGGCGCGGTTTTGATCATTGCGCTGTTTGCCTTGCTGATCCTGCGAGGATATTGGATCGCATTGCGAGCGCCGGACCGGTTTTCTACAGTACTTTGCGCCGGACTTATCACATTGATCGCGGTGCAAACTCTTTTGAACCTTTGTGTTGTTACAAATTTACTGCCTTCCACAGGCATTGCATTGCCTTTCTTTTCCTATGGCGGCACAGCACTTGCTGTGAACCTGGGGGAGATGGGCGTTGTGCTGAGTATCTCCCGCGCACGGGAAGGTCATGCACTACAGGAGGATGTATTATGAATTTGATTTTTACCTGCGGCGGAACAGCCGGTCATATCAACCCGGCGATCGCTGTAGCGAATATATGCAAAGAACGTTATCCCGACGCAAACATTCTGTTCATCGGCGGTAACGATAATATGGAGGAAGAACTGGTACCGAAAGCGGGTTATCGGTTGATCACATTTCCTGCCATGGGCATGGCGCGTGGCAAATCGTTAAAGGCGATCAAGCGGAATGTAAATGCCGTAAAGTGCGTCCTCACGGCGATAAAAGGATGTAAAAAGATCATCCGGGAGTTTAAGCCTGATGTGGTGATCGGTACCGGCGGTTACGCCAGTTTTCCGGCACTGATGGCAGCCAGTATGATGAAGATTCCCACTTGCGTCCACGAATCCAACGCGATGCCCGGTCTAACCACACGGTTGATCGCGGATAAAGTCGACCGGGTGTTAACTTGTTTTCCGGAAAGCGCAAAATACTACCGCCATCCGGAGCGGGTGGAAGTGGTAGGAATGCCGGTGCGCAAGGAATTTATTTTCACCAAAAAAGAGGATGCTCGCAAAGAACTGAACCTGGATGAAAGGCCGGTTATCGTTTCTGCATTCGGAAGTCAGGGCGCTAAGGCCATGAATGAAGCCATTGCAGAAATTTTCCGTATGGAAAAAAATGCAGATTATCCCTATCAGCACATACACGCTGTTGGCAGTTATGGCTGGCCTTGGATGCCGGACCTTGTTCGCGCCAAAGGCGTTGACTTGACAGAGAAAAAAGGTATTACAATGAAAGAATACCTTTACAATATGCCAACAGTTATGGCAGCGGCAGATGTGATCATCAGCCGCGCAGGCGCATCCAGTTGCAATGAAATTGCGGCATCCGGAACACCTTGTATTTTGATCCCGTCACCCAATGTGACCGACAACCATCAAGAGAAAAATGCCCGGGCGCTGGCTGACCAGGGCGGCGCGATATTGCTGTTGGAATCCGATTGCACACCGGAAACCCTGTGGTCGCAGATCAACAGCCTTTTGGCAGATGATGCCCGTCAGGAGCAAATGCGCAAGGCATTACACAGCATGGTCGTACTGGATTCTGCAGAGCGGCTGTGCGACATTATAACCAAATTGGCAAAGTCTTAAAGAAAGGAGACAGCCATGAACACAAAAGAAAGACGCCCGGCAAGCCGCGGTAACACGGCTGTACGGCGAAGAAGACCGGATACGCGGCAAAGACAGCCGAAACAATCGGCAAATGTAGTTTATACACAACCGGAAACATTTAACCGACGGCGGTTTATACTCCGCCTTGTAACCATGTTTGCGGTGGTACTGGCTCTGTTGTTTGGTATGACGATCTTCTTTAAGGTAAATGTGGAGAGCAGCAGCGTATCCGGCAATGTGAAATACACGGCGTGGGATGTTTGGGAGGCTTCCGGCATCCAAAACGGAGAGAATTTGCTGACACTGAACAAATCCAGAGCCTACAGCAAAATCAAAGACGCCCTTCCTTATGTAGACACGGTGCGTATTGGAATAAAACTTCCGGATACGGTCAATATAGAAATTAAGGAGTTGGCTGTTACCTACTGCATCGAAGCAGATAATGGCACTTGGTGGAAAATCGCCTACGACGGCACTGTGGTGGAGGAGACCACGGCGGGGGAAGTCGAGGCTAATACCAAAATATCCGGTGTAAAGATTGCCGTACCGACCATTGGTGAAAAATGTGTCGCCGCAGAAGAAGAGGCGCAGCAGACAGAACCCTCTGAATCTTCTAAACCGGTTACGGTTTTGGGCGCGGAGCGACTCTCAACGGTGATCGAAATTCTCACAAATCTGGAAAAACACGGCGTTATCGGCGAGATCGGCAGTATCGATGTAAGTGATCTTGGCAACATCGAAATGCAGTACGGCAAGCGCTACCAGATAAAACTCGGCGACCAGAGCCAGATCGAGAAAAAAATATTCAGTATGAAACAGGCGGTGGATCAAAGCGGCCCCAACCAAATCGGTGTACTGGATGTAAGTTTTACCCTGAGCGAAAATGTATGCTTTAATGAATTGCCCCAATAATGGGTTTATTTGAAAATATTTGGTGAAAAAGCACATTTTCTATTGACCAAATGACTTTTTCGCGGTAGAATATATGAGTACGATTGTAATTTAAGAGAAAGATTGTTATTTCTGCAATACGATACATAGGAGGACAACAAAATGAGTGAAATGTTCCAGCAGCGCGTTGTTAAAATCAAAGTGATTGGTGTCGGCGGCGCCGGCAACAATGTTATCAACCGTATGATCGATGCCAACGTCGGTGGCGTTGACTTTGTGGTCATCAATACCGATAAGCAGGACTTAAATAAGTCTAACTGCGAAAACAAGATCCAAATCGGTGAGAAACTCACCAATGGTATGGGCGCCGGCTCCAAGCCTGAGATCGGCCAGAAGTCTGCTGAAGAGAGCAGAGCCCAGATCGCCAAGATCCTGGAGAACACCGATATGGTTTTCATTACCGCCGGTATGGGCGGCGGCACCGGCACTGGCGCAGCACCTATCGTTGCTGACCTGGCTCGTGAGGCTGGTTGCCTGACCGTTGCTATTGTTACCAAGCCCTTTAAGTTCGAAGGCGCAAACCGTATGCGTCAGGCAGAGCAGGGCATTGCCGCTCTGGAAGAGAAGGTCGACTCCCTGATCATCATCCCCAACGACCGTCTGAAATACGTTACCGACCAAAAGATCACCTTTGCCAACGCATTCGGCATTGCTGACGATGTTCTGAAGCAGGCGGTGACTTCCATCTCCGAACTGGTTGGTTATTCCGAGCGCGTGATCATCAACCTGGACTTTGCTGACGTCTCCGCTATCATGAAGGACGCAGGTCGCGCACACATGGGCGTTGGCGTTGCATCCGGTCGTGAGAAGGCAGAGCAGGCTGCTATGGCTGCAATTTCCAGCCCCTTGCTTGAGACCTCTATCAATGGCGCTACCGGCGTTCTGGTCAGTGTTACCGGTTCCCATGAGATGACCCTTGAAGATGTTGAAACCGCTGCCGGCATCGTAGAAGAAGCAGCAAATCCCGATGCAAACATTATCTTCGGTTCTGCTTACAGCGATGAGTATGTGGACGAGATTCGCGTTACTGTTATTGCTACCGGCTTCGACCAGAAGGAAAAGGTTGAAGAGCCCAAGACCGAAGAAGAGGTCAAGGCTGCCAGAGCCAGTGAAGATATCGATGTGATCTTCGACATCTTTAAGCGTTGATTTTGTACTGAATCGGCATCCCGGACAAACCTGTCCGGGATGCTTTTTTGAGAAAGGAGGCCGCTATGGACGCATACAAAAACTTAGCCTACAGTTATGACCGTCTTACAAACGATGTGGATTATAAAGCCATAGTGGCTTTTTATAAGGAGATCCTGGGCAAAGAGAACCTCTCACCCTACACAGTGGCAGACCTTGCCTGCGGCACCGGTTCTGTGAGCCGTTTGCTGGCTTTGGAAGGACTGGAAGTTACAGCGGTAGATATGTCGGAAGATATGCTGACCGTGGCAACGGAAAAGTGCCAGGACCTTTCTAACCGTCCCCAATTTGTTTGTCAGCGTCTTGAAGGATTATCCTTGCCAAGGGGGGTTGACCTTGCAGTATCCGCTTTGGACAGTATCGACTATATTACTGACCCGGAAAAATGCAAAATGGCATTTAAGCGGATCTATCGCTGTCTGAACCCCGGCGGTTGTTTTATATTTGATGTAAATACACCGGAAAAACTCCGGGCAATGGACGGTCAGGTCTTTCTGGATGAAGACGACGATGTCTATTGCGTTTGGCGCGGCGTGTTTGATGAAAACACCAATATCTGCACTTATGGAATGGATCTGTTCCAACGAGTTGGCAATGTTTGGGAGCGCAGTTTTGAAGAACACCGGGAGTATGCCTATAGCGCCAAACAGTTAAAAGACTATCTGCGCTTGGCAGGATTTACAAATATCTGCGTCTATAGCGACAGACGGTTATCACCACCGGAACCGGGCGAACAGCGAATTTTTTTAAAAGCAAGAAAGGGCAGAATCAAATGAATGACTATTTGGTACGGGGAATGAGTATGGACGGCTTTGTGAAAGTCGTAGCCATCCGTTCCACGGAGATCGTAAAAGAGGGCGCGCGTATCCACGGCACTACACCCAATGCCACAGCGGCTTTTGGACGGACGCTGACTGCTGCGTCTATGATGGGCAATATGCAGAAAGTTGAAAACGGCTCTATGACACTGCAGATCAAAGGCGGCGGCCCTATCGGTACTATCGTCTGCGTTTCTGACCCGGAGGGCAATGTTCGCGGCTATGTCCACCAGCCGCAAGTTCCTCTGGTGGAAAAACACCCGGGCAAACTGGATGTGGGCGCTACTGTCGGAACAGACGGCACATTGACCGTTATCCGCGATCTGCAAATGAAAGAGCCTTATGTAGGCGCTATTCCGCTGGTAACCGGTGAGATCGCCGACGATGTGACAGCCTATTTTGCCCAAAGTGAGCAGATCCCCACAGCCTGCGCCCTTGGCGTGTTGGTGGACCGGGATCAGAGTGTAAAGGTGGCAGGCGGCTATTTGGTCCAGTTGCTTCCCGGCGCACCGGATGAGACCATCGACAAACTTGAGCAGGGTATTCAAAGAGCAGGCGCTGTTACCACTATGCTGGAGCAGGGAATGACACCTGAGGATATTTTGGGGCAGGTCTGTGGCGATCTTGGTGTGGTGTTTATGGAAACAACAGAGGTTTCTTATAAATGTTATTGCAGCCGTGAGCGTGTCACGGCAGCGCTGATCAGCCTGGGTAGAGAGGAACTTAATCAGATTTCTGGCGAAGGCAAGGAATTTCCTGTGGAATGTCAGTTCTGTGATACCGTATACCGCTTCACTCCGGAGGATATAGCACAACTTTTGAAAAAGGCTTAAAACGCAATATTTTTGGTGGAGAAAAGTGGATGTTTGAGAAAGGAAAAATCCTGCAAAAATTTCTTAAAAAATGCTTGACAAACAGGGTCGCGCTGTGTATAATAAAACCCGTCGCTGAGATGTGATAACATCTGCGATAGGTTCGGGAGCATAGCTCAGCTGGGAGAGCACATGCCTTACAAGCATGGG
>JAZQBF010000004.1:0-4838 GCA_045545615.1 Faecousia sp. | reverse complement strand
CCGCTTGGCCTCCGACTTCCCCTTGACGGTGGCTGTTGGCGATGTGCATCCCGGTGACATCGTGGAGATCAAGTTCAAGAGCGCAAAAAAAGAAAGCGGCTCTCTGCGTGTATATGCAGGCATCCTGGATCAGCAGGTATTCCGCAAGGCTTATAATGTTCTTGCCGCTTCTACGCTGGAACTGACCCAATTTAGCAACACCTACGTAGAAGGCACTATTGACTGTGACCGTAACGGTGTTCTTTACACCTCCATTCCCCAAAACGGGAACTGGACTGCAATGGTCGACGGAAAACCTACCCAGACGATTCTCATTGGTGATGCCATGGTAGGTCTTCTCTTACCGGAAGGAAAACACACTGTTTCGTTCACCTATCAGAATCCGGATTTCTCCTTAGGCTGGAAGATCAGCCTTGCCTCTTTCGTAATATTTGCCGGTATAACAGTGTATTTCTATCGCTCGATCTTCATCAAGAAAAAAGGCAAATATGAAAAATAAAAGAACTCCCAATGCATTTTGCATTGGGAGTTTTCGTTACTTTGTTTTTGCGGCGATTGCCTTGTTAATGCGGCGGCGGAGATTCAAAAGATACTCTGCATCCTGGGGATACTTATCAAATGTAATCGGCTCGATTCCCGCTTCCAGCAGTTCCATCGTCTTCTCTTTGCCATAAAGTTGCTGGCACAGTTTCAGCGCACGCAGATCCTGAAGTGCCTCGGCAAAGACAACCTGGCGCAAGGACGGCCAGGGTGTTCCCTCTTTACCGGGATACACAGAATAAGCATCGCCTGAGGGGAAATACGCGCCTGCGTCAGAACAGAGGAAGGGATTGATCTGCTCATAGGAGAACTGGGAATTGTAGAAATTATAACCCCAGTGGAGGAATCCTTCAATATCGAACTTATAAAGTTGTGTGCCGATGATGCGGTTTCTGGCTGATGGCATCGCAAAGAATCGGTTTGCTACATCCAAATTTTGCACGCAGCAGTAATAGGTCCACAAGTTTTTAACCTCGTGATCCAGGAAAGGTTGAATGTGGTTGGTTGCTGGAATCGGTTTTTCCACCAAACCTTTTTCGTAAAAATCGTAATTGGAAAGGGCATCGATCACAGGGTAGCCCTTCACAAGATCACTGAGAATACCGCTGGCTTTGGCGTAGTTTTCCAGTTTCTGCAAATTCGGTTCGTCAGAAATATGGAAATAGCAACGCTTATCTGCGTTATTCTTGCTCTTAAAGTAGTCAATAACTGCCGGAATCAGCGCCTTAAGGAATGCCTTATACTCGTCGGAATTGGAAGGTGTGTCCCAACCGAATATCCGTTTTTCTTCGCCGTCCACAGTAGCAATGACCTGCGGACAAGCAGCCGCACCCCACTGGCTGAAGAAGTGGTTGATCTCAAAATATTCAATGCCAACTTTATCACACAAATCGATCCATCTGCCAAGTTTATCAAAGCAGAAGTGATATGCTCCATTATCAAGCGAAATATCCACCAATTGTGTCACCGGGCGGTAACCACCGATATATGTATCCAACTCTGGAGAAAGTACCGGCGTCAAAATCATATTCTGACCGTATTTTCGGGCATTGCGCATAAATGCTTCAATGATGTTCCAGTGTTCCTCGCTGTAGGTTTCCACACCGTAGTACTGCATCAAACAATCCGGGTAGAACCATTGGGTGAAAATTAATTCCTGCTTCGGAAGCAACGCGTCAATAATCTCGATTTCTACCGAAACACGCGCCACCTCGCCTTTATCCTTTTCAACAAAGGCAAAAACGATGGGATAAACGCCGGCGACAACATTCCCCTGCGGTTCTATCTCAATCCACACCGACTGTAAGGATGTCTTCGCGGCCAGACGGCTGTCCGTATTAATCGGCTCTAACAAGTCCGGATACAAACCGGGTTGGGTGCGGAGGTAGTTATCATCCGTTGCATTGGGGTAACAAGGAAATGCAGAGGGAATATTCTGAACCTTATACATAGAGATATAAGGCAATAACGGTGACTCTATCTGAATTTGAAATGTGTTGTTTGTGCAATCGATCTTATCGATCGTGTCATAACAGATTTGAAAAGAATACCGTTCATTCTTCAGCATAGATATACTGCCTAACTTTTTTTTGGCAATAACGGTTTCATCCAAAAAACATTTTTCCAATGAAGATATAACTTTTACCCGCATTATATCACTCCTTATCTTTTTCTATTCTTTCACAGAAACCTTACTGTGTCAAGGAAATAGTTGTCCCATACAAATTTTTCATTTTAACTGACAAAAGTTTCTGCATAACTTGCAAGTTAATGTAAAAGAAGATATAATGGCAAAAAAGGGGGGTGTTGTACCTTATGGAACTGCAACAACTGAAATACTTTAAAACTGTGGCGCAAATCGGTAAGATCTCAGAAGCCGCTGAGGCTTTGTTTATATCTGCCCCTGCGCTGAGCACATCTATCTCCCGCCTGGAAAAAGAACTGGGCACCCAATTATTTGACCGGACAAACAATCGGATTATTTTGAACCAGCAAGGCAATATTTTCCTGCGTTATGTTAACCAAGTATTTAATACGTTGGACTATGCCAAAAATGAATTGCGGCAAAGTTTGATTCTGCAGGGGCAGCACGTATCCCTTGCTTGCGTCGCGACTTCTCAATGGACAGACCTCATTACCGCATTCTCCGTTGAGCATCCCCATTTCACCTTATCTTGCACCAGCATAAAATGCTCTGAATTATCCAACACCGGCTTTCCGGTACAACATAATTTTCTCTTTGCCTCAGAGGATACGATTCCAGCGTTTCTGCTATCAGAATTGGACAGTATAAAGGTCTTTAATGACGAAGCCGTCATCGTCGTTCACCCCAATCATCCTCTTGCCAACAGAGATTCTGTCAAAATGAGAGACTTAATGAATGATACTCTGATCTTGCCAATGCAAAATTTCTCTTTGCATGAATACCTTGCTTCCCTTTTTGCGGTGGAAAATATGCCCATTCCTTCCGGCAGTGCCTATTCCCATATTGCCGGTATGGAGTTGGCTGCTAAGGGCTTTGGTATTGCATTTGCATATCGTCATTCTGTCAATAATGCGATGAATCTTCGGTTTATTCCTATTGATACGCCTTGTCCGCCGCCAACATTTCGTCTTTATTGGAGAAAAAGCCATATTCTCACTGAAGATGAGAAGATTTTCAAAAGTTTTGTGGAATCCTACTACGGACATTCTTAATGTTGCATAAAGTTTTAGTTAACCTTTAATAAGGAAACTGTAATGGCAAAATCTCTCTGTTAATGCTATGATGCATAATAGAAAGAATGTAGGAGGAATCATTTTGATTCTGCAAAAGAAAAATTTTGATTATAAGTGGATTGTCATCGCCGCAAGTTTCTTGATGGTGTTGATTACACTTGGTTTTTGCAGCAGCAATAGCGGCATCTACTTGTCTGCCATCACCGGGGCATTGGATTTTAAACGGAGTTTATTCTCCATTACAAACTCCTTCCGGTATGTGGCAACAACGATTGTCAACTTATTTTTCGGTTTTCTGCTGAAGCGATTTGGTGTCAAAAAGCTGGTCGCCTTTGGTTTTCTCGCTTTGATCGGCTCTACGGTCGCATATATTCATGCTGAAACATTGCCTGTGTTTTATCTGGGTGGTTTTCTGCTGGGTGTGGGTATCGCCTTTACAAGCACAACAATGGGTAGTTTTATCGTCAGGCGTTGGTTTACTACCAATGTGGGTCGATATACCGGTATTGTTCTGGCATCCAATGGTATTGGCGGCGCAATTGCCGCACAGATCGTCACCCCGATGATCTACGATGAAAACAACGCCTTTGGTTACCGAAATGCTTATAAATTAGTTGTTATCATTTTAATTATCACAGCAGTTGTTGTGGTTTCTCTTTTACGAGAACATCCAAAAGACGGAGCAGTTACCACAGAATTGCCAAAAAAGAAAAATCGAGGCAGTTTTTGGGTCGGTATTGAATATAAAACTGCAGTCAAACGCCCATACTTTTATTTTGTTGCTGTCTGTGTATTTATGACCGGTCTGCTTTTGCAAGGTGTCAGTGTCGTAAAGCACGCCCACATGGCAGATGTAGGAATCAGCGCAGAACTAATTGCAAATTTAGCAAGTATCAGTTCTCTACTGTTAACATTATCCAAAGTTATTGTAGGTATGATCTACGACCGTTACGGTTTGCGTCCAATTATGTTTGTTTGTCATCTACTTACCGTAATTACATTTATTTTAATGGCATTCATTCGCAATACAACCATAGGAATTATTTGTGCAACTGTTGCAGCAATTTTCTTAACATTTGCGCTTCCTCTCGAAACAATCGCAATTCCTTTAATAACCAATGATTTGTTTGGCGCAGCATCGTATGATAAACTTCTGGGGCTATATATGGCATTCAATACAGCGGGTTTTGCATTCGGATCACCTTTAATGAATGCTGTTTACGACAGATTTGGCACATACGTACCGCTGTTTGTTGTGTCCGCCATTATCATGGGAGTTGTAACAATTCTATTTCAAATTTCAGCAACATCCAATGCAAAAGACAAAAAAGCAATTCTTGAAGCAACCAACAATTAATGTAAGCACCCCGCGGAAAACAAATTCCGCGGGGAATCTTCAATCGAATATAAAAAACCTCACTACCGAAGTAGTGAGGTTCTTGTGTTCGCGTTACCTATCTTCCTGGGGGAGCGATGGGAGCGCCGCCGGTGGCGGGTTCAAGCGACCTGAGCGAGTGGCCGCGGTCTGTGGGCAACGAAGGTGCGCCGTCACCGAGGCGTCCACAGGAAACCGCAACAGG
>JAZQBF010000003.1:0-8619 GCA_045545615.1 Faecousia sp. | reverse complement strand
GGCTATGAGCCAGGCGCAATTCTGCGAGTCGGCGAGAACAACTATTATCAGAAACGCCCCGGTATTATGGGTGAACTTTACAATATCCGGGTGCGTGGACTTTCTGCACATCAAGGTGGTACTGTGTTTTTAGGTGGTGCGCTCCGTGACAGCAGTTTCCGGGACATTTATGCAGGTGGAACGTCTATGTCTGCTATTTCCACCTTCGCCATCACCTGCATTAGCGGCACCACGGGAAAAGCAGTGGAAGGTGGTGTCAGTATGGAAAATGTTATGTTTGACAACATCCACTACTGCGGCACTGCTGAACACGGCGATGAGAGGCGTTTTAATATCCCCGGCGCGCCGTTCCCTGGTTGCGCATTGGATTTTCGTTGTTTGCGGCAGGTAGATCTGTTCAAAAATGTGGTCTTTTCTAATATTTTTACAGGTGTAAATCAGCAAGTTTACATTATAAAAGACGGATTTTCGTTGGACATTCGCAACTGAAATTTGTAAATTTTTTGTTTTTTTCACAGTTTCCGAAAGAAAAACCTTGCAAGGAAGTAAAGTATCAGTTATAATGAGTTGGTCTATGCGCGAATCTGTTTCGCATACTATACGCAACAACGAGAGGAATTGATTACATGAGTGCTTCCAGCAAGAAAAAACTCCGCAAGGAGCAAGCCGCTGAAATGCTGACCCAGCGGCAGCAGAAAGAGAAAAAGGACGCCCGGAAACTGAAGATCCAGACTACCGCTTTTATTTGCGCCATTGCGCTGATCTTCGTTATTGTTTTGGGTGTATTCGCTTATAAGGGTGTTGTTAACAGCGGCATTCTGCAGAAAGTCGTGACCGGCGCTACTGTTGGTGAGCGCAAAGTTAAGTCTGCAACCCTTAACTACTTCTATCTGGATGCCATTGCAAACCAGTATTCCAGTTGGCAACAGAATTTCAGCACCAGCACCGATGCTTATTTGCAGCAGTATTTCGGTCTGGATGTGAATGTGCCTCTGGATGAGCAGTATCAAAACGAAGAACAGACCATCACCTGGGCTGACTACTTTGTTGACATTGCCATCTCCGATGCCCAGGCATCCTACGCCATCTACGATATGGCTGTGAAGAACAACTATCAGTTGTCTGCCGACGCCCAGGAAGAACTGGACAGTTGGGTAGAAAGTTATCAGGATATGGCGGATATGTATCAGACCAGCCTGAACGAAGTCGTAAAGAGCAACTATGGTCCCGGTTCTACTTTTGACAGTTGGAAAGAGTATGTGACCGTGATCATCACCGCACAGGACTATGCTGCGACCTACGCAGATTCCCTGAAGTATGATGACGCCGCCATTGCTGAACTGGAAAAAGACCGCAAGCACGAGTTCAACGCATACTCCTTCGCAAGTTATCACTTAAGTTACACCAAGTATCCCGACCTGGGTACCACCGGCGAAGATGAGAAAACCACCTTTACCGATACCCAGAAGGAAGAGGCTCTGAAAGCCGCAAAGCAGGACGCAGAAAGCCTGGTCGCCGGTTTGGAAGCCGCTAAGAAAGACCCCACTACCCTGCCCGAAGTTGAAGAAGGCGAAGATGCTTATCTGGCGCAATTTGATAAATTGATCGCTGAACTGAAGTGCAACGAAGGCAACAACAGCGCCATTTCCACAAAGGCAGAAGATTCCGCATACGCAGATCTGCCTGCCAACATCCAGGAATGGCTGTCCGATCCCGAACGAAAAATCGGTGATACCACTGTGATCGCCAATACCACTACCACCACCGGTGAAGACGGCACAGAAACCACCGTGACCAACGGCTACTACGCCCTGTACTTTACCGGCGTCAACGACAACTCCAGACCTCTGGCAAACGTCCGTCACCTGCTGGTTCAGTTTGAGGGCGGCACCACCGATGCCGAGGGCAACACCACCTACTCCGACGAGGAAAAGAGCGCCGCAAAGGATGAGGCTGAAATGTTGCTGGCTGAGTGGGAGAAAGACCCCACCCAGGAGAACTTCATCGAACTGGTGAAAGCCAACAGCGACGACACCACCGCTGCTGAGGGTGGTCTGTTCGAGGACATCTCCCCTGAGTCCGGCTATGTTGAAGAGTTCCTGAATTGGTCTTTGGATGAAAACCGTAAAGCCGGCGACACCGGCATCATCGAGACCCCGTACGGCTACCACATTATGTACTATGTGGAAGACGATGAAATGACCTACCGCGAACTGATGATCTCCAACGAGATGAAGGAAACGGACTACACCAATTGGTACGAAGAAGCCGTTAAGGCTATCACCGTAGAAAAGGGCACTGTATCCTTCCTGAAGAGAGACTACCTTTTGGCAACACTTTCCGCTAACTACAGTTACGGCTATTAATAAAATGATCCCTGCCTTGGTTTTGCCAAGGCAGGGATTTTTATTGACAAGACTCTCCGTTTATAATAAAATTGCATACATATTATATATTAAGGAGACCGATACTGTGAAAAAATATCTGTCTGTTCTGCTGGCAGTTTTGCTTCTTGCCGGCTGCAGCAACACAAAAAATCAAGAACAACCTACACAGCAAACCACCCTTGCTCCCACCGAGTCAACAACCGCACCGGAAGGCAATGTGGTGGATGGCGCGCTGCTGAACTTTTTCTATATCGACGCGATCCAGCAGCAATACAGCACCTGGAGTCAGACCTTTGGGGAAAGTATCAACGATTATCTGAATATGTATTTCGGTTTGGATGCGACCCGGGCGCTGGACCTGCAGATCTACGACCAGACCACCGGCATCACCTGGGCAGACCATTTTATCCAGTTGGCAAAAGTTGACGCTACCGCAACAATGGCTATTTATGACCAGGCCGTCGCCCAGGGTCATACACTTTCCAAAGATGCACAGAGCGAATACGATGAATGGATCAGCACATACGAATCCTACAGCGAGATGTACGGTTTGACAGCCGATGAATTCATCGCCACCAACTATGGTGAAAACGCCACTTTCCAGCAGTGGAAAGATTATCTTTTGAAGGTCATCACCTCTCAGGACTATGCAATGCAGTATGCGGATTCTCTTGTCTTTGACCAGGCTGCCCTTCGGGAAGCAGAAGCCGGACGGGAGGCAGAATTCTCTTCTTACTCCTACGCCGTATACCATCTTTCCTATCAGAAATATCCCCACTTGGGTCTTACCACAGTAGATGGCAATGTAACTTTTGACGATGCCCAAAAAGCCGCTGCGCTGGATGCCGCCAAAGCCGATGCTGAAAAACTATCCGCGGCAACCACTGTAGAAAAGTTTAACCAATTGATCAAAGAACTTCCCTGCAACAGCAGTTCTGCGGAGGCAGCCTGCACAGTTGCTGAAAACGCATCCTACAGTGAACTTAACGAGATCATTCGTCCCTGGCTGACAGATCTCAACCGCGAAGTGGGTGACAGCGCCGTCATTGCCAACGAAACCGCCGTCCAAAACGATGACGGAACAGAAACCACTGCCCTTAACGGCTACTATGTGGTTCTGTTTACCGGTGTCAACGATAACAAACAGACTTTGGCAAATGTGCGTCATCTGCTTGTGCTCTCTGACGAAGAAAAGGATGCCGAGTCAAAGCAAAAAGCGGAAGACTTGCTTGCCCAATGGCAAAAGACACCCACAGAGGAATATTTCATCCAACTGGTCAAGGAACACAGCGACGATGGCTCTGCTGAAAGCGGCGGTCTGTTTGAAGACCTTGCCCCCGATTCTCCCTATGTGCCGGAATTTCTTAACTGGGCGATCGACCCCCAGCGGAAGCCTGGCGACTGCGAGATCGTCAAAACCCAATATGGTTACCACATTATGTATTATGTAGGCGACTCTGAGACCATTTACCGGGATCTGCTGATCTCCACAGAACTGGAAGATGCCGCATATACCGCCTGGTATGAGGGCATCGTGGGAAGTTATGAGGTCACCTTCACCAACGAAGACCTTGTAAATCGCGCCTTTATTCTCGCCCCTGCATCCTGATGTGCATAAAAACACCTCCTATGGAGAAAATTTCCATAGGAGGTGTATTTTTATGGTTAAAAAGTCCTGCCGTATGGCGCTGGCAGGTATTTGCGCCGGCGCTGTAAACGGGCTGTTTGGCGCAGGCGGCGGTATGGTATTGGTGCCGCTGCTGACATTTACAGATTTAGAAGAAGACGAGGTTTTCCCCGCCTCTGTTTCCATCATTCTCCCGATCTGCCTTGTTTCCCTTGCCATTACGGCTACACCGGAAACCGTCCCCTGGGGTATCACTGTGCCTTATCTTGCCGCAAGCGGCATCGGCGGTCTGCTTGCGGGAAAGTATAGCAAAAAGATCCCCACCCTTTGGCTGCATCGGGCATTGGGGGCGCTGATCTTATGGGGCGGGGTGCGGTATTTATGTTAGAAAGTCTGCCGGTAAGCCTCATCGCCGGGACAGCCTTGGGTTTTCTTGCCGGGTTGGGCGTAGGCGGCGGCAGTTTGCTGATGCTGTGGCTGACGCTGATATTGGGACTGGATCACAGTATTGCCCGGACAGTCAATTTGCTGTTTTTCATCCCCTCTGCCATTATTGCATCCTTATTCCGGTGGAAACAAGGGTCATTGCAATTCAAAAAAGTGCTGCCTGCCATCCTTTGCGGCTGTATTGCCGCCGCTGTCTTCGCCTATTTCAGCAAAACAACAGATGTGGCGCTTATTAAAAAACTATTCGGCTTTTTATTGCTGATCACCGGCATCCGGGAACTGTTTTACCGCCCTCGAAAAAACACATGAATATAAGGCGGAACATCGAAAGATGTTCCGCCTTCGTATTATTAAGGATTTAAGCAAGCGCCGGAGGCGTTGAAACGATAGGTCTTAGCGCCGATCTTCACGCTGCCGGTAGCCATTGCGCCGCTGGCGTTGAAGTAGTACCAGGTGCTGCCCAGTTTCAGCCAGCCGGTCTGCATCGCACCGCCGCTTTGGAAATAGTACCAAACGCTGCCGATCTTCTGCCAGCCGGTGACCATCGCGCCGGATGTATTAAAGTAATACCACTTGCCGCCTACCTGCGCCCAACCGGTCGCCATCGCACCGGAGGACTTTAAGTAGTACCAGACATTACCCTGCTTTAACCAGCCGGTCTGCATAACACCGGAGGCGTTAAAGTAGTAGTATACGCCGCCGACATTTGCCCAACCGGTAGCCATCGCACCGGAAGATTTCAAATAGTACCAGGTATTACCCTCTTTCAGCCAACCGGTCTGCATCACACCCTGGGCATTCATATAGTACCAAGTCTTGCCATCCAATATCCAGCCGGTCAACTTGGTGTCGTCCTTGTAGTAATACCATTTACCGCTGTCTAATACCCAGCCATTTCGCACCAATTGAGAACCGGCATCGATAATAGTGTCCGTTACCTCACAACGATCACATTTTGCCGTCTTAGTGCCATCATCTTCGTAGGTTGCATTGTTATCGCTGACATAATTGGTAAAACTGTGACCCAATTTAGAATCTACATCCGTCCGGGTATCTGTCACTTCGCAACGATCACACTTGGCGGTTTCTGTACCATCTACCATGCAGGTTGCGTCATTATTGCTGGCATAATCTGTAAAACTGTGCCCCAACTTAGAACCTACAGCAACACGAGTATCCGTAGCAGTGCAATAGTAACACTTGCAAGTTTCTGTGCCATCCTTTACGCATGTTGCATCTTCATTGCTGACGTAATCCAAGGATTTAAAGGTATGAGACGGGGTTTTTCCACCCTCGGTAAAGAAATCTTGACAAGCATTGCAATAGAAAATTGTTTTATTACAGAATTTTTTCTTTGTAATTTCATTGCCGGCTGCATTTTCATGTTTCGTGGTATTTCTTGTTAGATATTCATTACCTACATATGAAATAGTTATATAGAGTTCTCCCTTATACAAAACATGCTGGAGTTCAATACAACCGTTAAACGCAAAGTCAGCCACATTTAAACTCTCATTTCCAGAAAACAATACGTATTTTAATCCAGAGCAGGCATAAAATGCATAACTCCCTATTCTGGTAACACTTTCAGGGATTTCGATGCTCTCCAAACCGTAGCATCCACTAAATGCAGAATCAGCAATAGTAATAACGCTGTCTGGAATGGTGTAACTTCCAAAAAAAGTTTTTGGAAACCACAGTAACTCTGTTTTTGCTTTATTGAATAACGCGCCATTTTCGTCATTGCAATAAAATCCGTTGTTCGTATTGACCAAAACAGCAGTTGGACCATCAGGAAATGCAGAACAACCAATGGTCGTTATGCTATCCGGGAGTGTTATGCTTAGAAGCCAATCACATCCCGCAAACGCATAATCCCCAATAGTCGTTATGCTATTCGGAAGTGTTATGCTTAGAAGTGAATTGCACCAAGAAAATGCATGATCTCCAATAGCGGTGGCCCCGTCAGCAATGACAATATGTGTCAGATAGCGACAATAAGAAAACGCTCCATAATGGATATTCCCATCTGTCACAGTAACTGACTTTAAACTTTGGGGAATATAATAACTAACACTCGCGACGCTTGAAGTAGTGTCATCATAATACAACTGATTTGCTAAATATGTGCCATCGCATCTGGTTTTTCCAAAGAAATATCCAAGAAGATGTTCATCGGTCAATATAGTTTTTCCACGGTTTCTTCCCACAAAAGGAACCGTTAAAGATTCTAAACTGATACAGCCATCAAATACACCTTCGCCGATGCTCGAGACGCTGTCAGGAATTGTTACACTTTGCAATCTTGTGCAATTCTTAAACGCATAAGACCAAATAGTCTTAACGCCATCTGGAATAACCACGCTTTGCAGGTTGGAACAACCTTCAAACGCAGCATAGCAAATCATTTCAACACCATTACCAAATGTCACACTCTGTAAATTGGTACAGCCTTCAAACGCCCAATTGATGATATCCTCGACACTGTCAGGAATAATTATGCTCTCAAGGCTGGTGCAACCATGGAAAGCGGAAGCGCCAATGGTGGTAACGCTATTGCCGATGGTTACACTAGTAATGCCGTCGCAGTTATAAAACGCATACTCACCAATGGTAGTGACGCTGTCCGGGATGGTTACACTCTGCAGGCTGGTGCATCTGGAGAACGCAGAATTGCCGGTGGTGGTGACGCTGTCACCGATGGTCACGCTGGTCAGGCTGTCGCAGGAATAGAACGCTTCATCGCCGATGGTGGTGACGCTATCACCGATGGTCACGCTTTGCAGGCTGGTGCATCTACTGAACGCATAATCGCCAATGGTGGTGACGCTGTCCGGGATGGTGTAGCTACCGGAAATAGCACCCGGCGCCTGAATCAGTTCCGTCTTATCCTTATTGAACAGCACACCATTGGCATCACAGGAATAATTGGGATTCTTTTCGTCCATCCAAATGCCGACCAGGCCATCACAGAAACGGAAAGCACAATCGCCGATGGTGGAAACGCTGTCCGGGATGGTCACGCTCTGCAGGCTGGTGCAGTCTTCAAACGCATAATCGCCGATGGTGGTGACGCTGTCCGGAATTTCCACACTCTGCAGGCTGGTGCAGGAAGCGAACGCATAATCGCCGATGGTGGTGACGCTGTCACCGATGGTCACACTCTCAAGGCTGTCGCAGTAAGCGAACGCCCAATCACCAATGGTGGTGACACTATCACTGATCGTCACACTCTTTAGACTGTTGCAGTAATCGAACGCATAATCGCCGATGGTGGTGACGCTATCCGGGATGGTCACGCTGGTCAGGCTGGTGCAGTAATAGAACGCCCTATAGCCAATGGTGGTGACCGGGTAGCCACCGAGGGTATCGGGGATCGTCAAATCTGTGGCAGAGCCGGTGTAGTCTGTGATGGTGGCTTCGCCGTTGGATACGGTGTATGTAAAGTCGCCGTATGTTGCCGCGCTGGCGGTGGTAGGCAGTAGGAACAGGCACAGAAGCACCAAGGCAAACGCCAAGCACAGACTTGTCAGTATTCTTCCGGTTTTCATAGCGTTCTCTCCCTTTCGGTTAAAGATAAATTCATTATAAAAATAAAGAAAAAGAATGTCAAGATAAACGGCAAATCCCCTCTCCCGGAGGGGGGTATTGGGAGAAACGGATTCTTCGACTCTGCGGCAAAGCCGCTCCTCTCAGAATGACACAAAAAACAGACATTGCGCACGAGATTGCCACACCGGTGTACGCACCGGTTCGCAATGACAACGGAGATAGTTGTTAGTTGACAGTTGTCAGTTGACAGTTGTGGTGTCCGCGGAGCGGACGGATTTAAATTATTTTGCGTAGCAAAATACTATAATTGTCAATTGTCCATTGTCAATTGTCAATTTGGAGAACGAATTGCCTGCCCGGACATCCGGGTTCGCAATGACACTTAAATTTTAATGATTGGTTTTGCGGAATGCCAAGTAGCCTTCCAGGAACAAAGATGCGGCGACGGCATCTACTGTGTCTTTGCGTTTTTTGCCGTGGTAGTTGTGCTGGGAGAGGATATTATGCGCCTCCACAGTTGTACGGCGCACGTCCCACAGTTATACCGGCAGACCGGACAATTCTTCCAGTAGCCCGGCAAACTCCCGGCAAAGTTGCGCTCTGGCA
>JAZQBF010000002.1:0-1777 GCA_045545615.1 Faecousia sp. | reverse complement strand
AAAATTGTCAGCGTTTATACCGTTTATAAACTGGTTCTGAATCATATTTCCACATTGTTATCTATGCCGCTGAACAGCTGCTCCTTTGCGCTGGGACAGGCGTTTTATATCGACAAAGACCGCTTTTGCCGGATGCTTGACGGTTTCCAGGTGGCTTTTGCCGCATTGATCTTTGCAGTGCTGACCGTTACCTACCGTCTGCTGCTGCCCTTTGTGGGCTTATATACAGATGGCGTTACAGATGTGGTATATATGGATCGCGTTCTGGTTTTCCTCTTTGTGTTTGCAGAGGCGCTGAACCTGATCCGTGTGCCTACCCGCCACACAGTGAATTGTGCGGGACATTTCAAAGAAACCTTGTCCAGAACAATTATCGAAACGATGATCAATTTGATCACATCCATCGTTGGCGTTATGGTTTGGGGAATCTACGGTGTGCTGCTGGGTACGGTTGTTGCGTTGGCATATCGCAGTATCGACTTTATCCTTTATGCTAACCGCAGAATTTTGGGAAGAAGCGCAATGAAGAATTTTCTTCTGTATGCAGTGAATTTCCTGCTGTCAGTTGTTGTGATTGTTGTTTTAGAACAGATAAACTTGAACATTACTTCCTGGCTACGCTTTATCATTGCCGGATTTGTCATAACAATTCCGGTGTTTGGCGTTTTTGTATTGGTAAACTACATTCTTTTCAAAAAAGAATTTATGTATATTTTAATCCGATTAAAAAAGATGCTTGTAGCAAAACTTAGGAGGACAGTATGAAGAACCAACTGTTAAAGAAAATCGAAGATCGCACTATTGTAGCCGGTGTTGTGGGTCTGGGTTATGTTGGTCTGCCCCTGGCAGTGGAAAAGGCAAAGGCTGGCTTTAAGACTATTGGCTTTGACGTCCAGTCTTCTAAGGTGGATATGGTCAATGCAGGCAAAAACTACATCGGCGATGTGGTGGATTCCGACCTTGCGGAATTGGTTAAGAGCGGTATGTTTAAGGCAACTACCGACTTCAGTTTTGTGAAAGATGTGGACTTTATTGCCATCTGTGTGCCTACTCCTCTGGACAAGCATCAAGAGCCGGATATCAGTTATGTCCGTTCTTCTGCTGAGGCCATTGCAAAATATCTGCGTCCCGGTACAATGGTGGTTCTGGAATCTACTACCTATCCCGGTACTACCGAGGAACTGATCAAACCTATCCTGGAAAAGGGCAGTGGTTTAGTCTGCGGCAAGGATTTTTATTTAGGTTTCAGTCCCGAGCGTGTAGACCCGGGTAACTTGATCTATAAGACCAAGAATACCCCTAAGGTGGTAGGTGCAGTGGGCGAAGATGCCGCAGAGGTGATCTCCGCCATGTACCGCGCTGTTCTGGAGAGCGATATCCACACTGTTTCCTGCCCGGCAGTGGCTGAAATGGAGAAAATTCTGGAAAATACTTACCGCAATATCAATATTGGTCTGGTGAACGAACTGGGCAGGCTCTGCCATAAGATGGGTATTTCTGTTTGGGAAGTGATCGATGCAGCCAAGAGTAAGCCCTACGGTTTCCAGGCATTCTATCCCGGTCCCGGCCTGGGTGGTCACTGTATTCCTTTGGATCCCTATTACCTGACCTGGAAAGCAAGAGAGTTCGGTTTCCATACCACCTTGATTGAAAACAGTATGGTCACCAACGACGGTCAGCCGGAGTACTGCGTTGAGCGGGCAATGCACATCTTAAACCGCCATAAGAAGGCAATCAACGGCGCAAAGGTGCTGATTTTGGGCGTTGCATACAAGCA
>JAZQBF010000001.1:0-4230 GCA_045545615.1 Faecousia sp. | reverse complement strand
ACTCCTCCCCCGTCTGTTTAAACACAAGGCTGGTTGCCTCGCAGGCAGCATTTACAGTCAATTTGCAATGATCATTTTCTATGACAATGCAATCGCCTATTTGTTTCATCCTTTTTCTCCTCATTTCATTCCATAATCCTGAGTGAGTCCATTATAAAGGCTATTAAGCCAAATTTCATTGTGTAAATTAAATATGGAATGTGGCAAAATAAATATTATGCCACCGGCAAATCGGTTATTGCGCAAAATCGCATCTGTTATTCATCTGTCACCAACTTAAGCAGCCATTTTAATGCGGCGTAAATGGTTTGATTCCGGACAGCATCTCTATCGCCGCTGAAAAGGAAGTGCCGGGACAGTGTTTTCCTTTCGTCGCTGTAACCGATATACACCGTTCCCACGACGTTGCCATAATCGTCGCCCCCCGGTCCGGCAAGGCCGGTAACGGACACGGCAACATCCGCATGCAGCCGCTCCCGCGCGCCCTTTGCCATGGCTTCCGCCACTGGGGCAGATACTGCGCCTTTTTCTTTTAAAAGATCGGCATCTACGCCCAAAATTTGATTCTTTACTTCGTTGGTATAACTGATGATACCGCCTTTGAACACCGCAGAACTGCCGGAAACAGATGTCAGCGCTGCGCCGATGCCGCCACCGGTACAACTTTCCGCTGTGACCAACGTTTTCCCCTGCAGGGCGCGGATCACATCACAGCAAAGGTTCGTCATCGTATTTCACCGATACCTTTTCAACACTTGCCAGGGCTTCCTGGATCAGCGCCTCTCTGTCTAAATTCCGCTCCGCATGGATCACTTGACCCAGAGTAGGCTTGGTTTTGGGATGCTTGGGGGTAAAGACGGTACAGCAGTCCTCATAAGGGAGTACTGAAGTTTCAAATGTGCCGATCTTCCGGGAGATGGTAACGATCTCCTCTTTGTCCATACCGATCAGCGGCATAAACACCGGGATGTCCACCACAGCGCCGGTAACGGTCATAGCCTCCATAGTCTGGCTTGCCACCTGACCCAAATTTTCGCCGGTGATCAGCGCGCCACAGCCATCGTCTTTGGCGATCCGCTGGGAGATCTCCATCATAAACCGGCGCATGATCAGCGTAAAGAACTCTTCCGGGCAATTATCCCGGATAGCCTCTTGGATTTGGGTGAAGGATACCACATTGACGGTCATTCTGCCGCAATATTTGGTAACCAACCGGGCCAGTTCCATCACCTTGTCCCGGGCAAGTTGGCTGGTGTAGGGATAGGAGAAGAAATGGACGCACTCCACTTCCATACCCCGCTTTGCCATCATATACGCCGCAACGGGAGAGTCGATACCGCCAGAGAGCAGGCACATGGCTCTGCCGCCTACGCCGGTGGGCAGACCGCCTGCGCCGGGCACAGCAGGTCCGTGGACATAGGCTGCCAGATCCCGGACTTCCACATAAACGGTATATGCCGGGTGATGCACATCCACCTTGCAATCCGGATGGGCCTCTGCCAGGCGACCGCCGATCTCCTGGGAGAGGGCAATGGATGTCATGGGGAAGGATTTATCGGAACGCCTGGACTCCACCTTAAAAGATTCCGCGCAATCTAAGTCCTCGCCCAAATAGGCTTCAACCGCCTCAAAAATGCTGTCCAGATCCTTTTTACAGGCCCGGCAACGGCAAAGGCTTACCAAGCCGAAGATGCTCCGGCAGGCTTCCCATGCAGCATCCATATCCGCCTCATCATTCATAGGCTGAACATAGACGGTGGACTGCATAATATACACATCAAATTCGCCGTAGGCTTTCATTCTGCGGCGGATATTCTGACGCAGGCGATTCTCAAACTGGCGTTTATTTGTGCCTTTCAGCACGATCTCACCCAGTTTCAGCAAAAATATTTCTTTCAAAATCGGTCCCCTCTTTTCTTACAGATTCACTGTCCTGTATTGGATCGCCTCGGCAATATGGGAAAAGGCGATCTCCTCGCTGCCATCCAAGTCTGCAATGGTGCGGGCAACTTTCAAAATTCTGTCATAACTTCTGGCAGTAAGACCAAATGCATCAAAAGCACGGTGGAGCATTTCGACACTTTCCCCATCCAACTCGCAATACTTCCGAAGTTCATCCGGACCCATTGCGGCATTACACATAATACGTCCTTTGCCAAACCGTCTTACCTGGCGGTTTCTTGCGTCATCCACCCGCTTTTTTATGTTTGCAGAGGGTTCTGCCTCTTCCCGGCGGCGCAGTTCATCAAACTGGACAGCCGGCACTTCCACGATAATATCGATACGATCCAATAGCGGTCCGGATATGCGGCTGCGATAATTCTCAACAGAAGTTTCTGTGCAGGTACATCTGCCGGAAGGATCACCATACCAGCCGCATTTGCAGGGATTCATGGCGCATACCAGCATAAAGTCCGCAGGATATGTTACTGTATTGGACACGCGGGCGATGGTCACTTTCCGGTCTTCCAAAGGCTGGCGCATCAGATCCAGAGTATCTTTCTTAAACTCCGGAAGTTCGTCCAAAAACAGCACGCCTTTGTGCGCCATAGAGATTTCACCGGGGCGTGGATTCGTACCGCCGCCAGCCAGGCCGGCAGTGGATATGGTATGGTGGGGTGAACGGAACGGACGGCGGGTAACCATAGGATTTTTGTTGGAAAGATAACCCATTACAGAGTAGATGCGGGTCACTTCCAGCGATTCTTCCCAGGTCATATCCGGCAAAATGGAGGGCAGGCGCTTGCTAAGCATACTTTTGCCCGAGCCGGGAGGTCCGATGAGCAGAATGTTATGGCCGCCTGCTGCAGCGACCTCCATCGCCCGTTTTACATTTTCCTGGCCCATTACATCTTTAAAATCCAGACCGATACCCATTTGCTTAGGGGGTATCCACTCCGGCTCCGGCGGCAGTTTCTTCTCCCCGGCAAGACCGGCTACCACATCGGCAACGGTCTTTACGGGAATGATCACCGGGCCTCTTGCCAAGGTGGCTTCCGCCGCATTTTCCACGGGCACGAACAACGACTGTATGCCCGCATCTTTTGCTGCCATCGCCATCGGCAAAACGCCGGAGACCGGGCGAATCTGTCCGTCCAGGCTCAGTTCTCCCAAAAAGGCAGTGGTGTCTTTCGGCTTGCGCACAGCGCCGGCTGCGCACATAATACTCAATAGGATGGGTAGGTCATAGTGGCTACCCATCTTTTTTAAGTTGGCAGGGGCAAGGTTGACGGTGATCCGTCCGGTGGGAAACCGTAAACCGCTGTTTTTCGCCGCAGCGCGGACACGTTCTCTCGCCTCTTTCACCGCTGCATCCGGCAGTCCCACAATATCAAAATTGGGCAGACCGTTGGAAATAAAGGCTTCTGCTGTTACAACATTTCCCTCAATACCGGAAACGCCCAGTGTATGGATGCTGCAAATCAAATGGTCTCTCTCCCTTTTCATCTATATAACCTATATATCATACCCTATTTGTTAAAAAAAGGCAATTGTTTTTCCCAATGTAAAATGACAACTTCCTCTATTTGCCGACAAAACCATCTTTTTTTCCTATAAGATTGGCTGAAATGCCTTTACAAATTTGATTTGAAGTGCTATGATATGGGGGACAAAGATTGAATACTTTAGGAGGTATTTCGTTTTGGCAAGAAAATTTAAAACCATGGACGGCAATACTGCTGCCGCCCACGTCAGTTATGCCTTTACCGAGGTTGCTGGCATCTACCCCATTACGCCTTCCAGCCCCATGGCTGACTACGTTGATCAGTGGTCCGCTGCTGGCCGGAAGAATATCTTCGGCGACACTGTCAAGGTCGTTGAGATGCAATCCGAAGCCGGCGCTGCCGGTACTGTTCACGGCTCCCTGGCCGCCGGTGCGCTGACCACCACTTACACCGCTTCTCAGGGTCTGCTGCTGATGATCCCCAATATGTACAAGATCGCCGGCGAACTGCTGCCCAGCGTGTTCCACGTGTCTGCCCGTACTGTGGCTGCTCAGGCACTGAACATCTTCGGTGATCATTCCGACGTTTACGCCTGCCGTCAGACCGGCTTTGCTATGCTGGCCGAGACCAACGTTCAGGAAGTTATGGACCTGGGCGCTGTTGCGCACCTGGCTTCCATTGAAGGCCGTGTTCCTTTCATCAACTTCTTCGACGGTTTCCGTACTTCCCACGAGATCCAGAAGATCGCTATCTGGGACTACGAGGATCTGAAGGAAATGACCAA